>NZ_JBIEIS010000056.1:0-10240 GCF_043496855.1 Nonomuraea sp. JJY05 | reverse complement strand
CCCCCCCCCCCCCCCCCCCCCCCCCCCCCCCCACCCCCCCCCCCCCCCCCCCCCCCCCCCCGCCGGGGTTATCTTGGGTTCTTGGCCCTTTCTCGCAGGTCAGAACGAGATGATCTTGTCAGGCATGTAAGGCACGGTGCTGAACCGGGCAGCCATAAGCGCGAGGTTCGCGGCCCTGTCCCTCAAGCGCGGTGATCACCATGAGGTGGTCGGCGTTTCCCGGTAGCGGCGGCCGTGGCGCGGTATCGGCCAGCGCGTCCGCCGTTCATCCCTTGCATGGGCCCGGAATCCCCAGAGGTGCATGAGTGTTGCCGCCGCCGACCACCAGCGCGTCGGCTTCGGCCAGCGCCGGCTCGGGGTTCTGCGCCAGGTGGTCGGCCACAGCCGTGATGTTCGGTATGGTGCTGCGGTGGAAGTTGGCCGTGTCCGCCAGCGACTGGCGTGCCGCCTCGGGCGCGCTCTCCACTCGTGCCTCCAGGTCTGCCACGACCGCGCTCTGCCGCTCGGCCAGGTCTCGCACGGCCTGGGTGATCTGCTCGATCAGCGGCGGCTCGGCCGTCGCTGCAGGCGGCTCGGGTGATGCCGGTGATGCGGGAGCGGGCGGCTCGGGTGGTGGGGCGAAGTATTCGGCGGGGAAGTCCAGTAACGCCCTGCGCGCCAAGACCGACAAGTCGCCGCACACGCTGGGTCATGACGGCCACCCCGATACCGCATACCGTCGCCATGGTCGCCTACGGCAACCACCGGAGCTCCCCCTCCGTGACGAACCCTACTCGGGGTCCGCAGTCCGGAAGGTTGGGGGCGGGGCAACCCTCCGAGGTGACGCCACAGGCGGTGGTGGGCCAGGTCGGCGAGAAATGGGGTACGGCAGAGCCCGGCGCAGAGGCGGCCAGCGGGCACGGGGCCAGCGAAGTCAGCGAGCGAAGATGGTCTGGGTAGGGCTGCAGGTCATGGACTCCCATGCCGTCCACCGACAGACGGAGGCGCCGATGTGGATGATCTCCTCGACCGGCCCGTCAAGGTACATCTGGAACGGTGTCGTAGTCTCCAACGCCGTCGGCGAGCAGGCAGGCTCCGAGTATGACCACCGCTTGATGTAATATCCGGCGCCCGCAGGCTGGTAGCTGGTCTCGATGAAGGCCCTGGCGCACTGGCCGGCGTATGCCCAGATCTCCCCGTGGACCACGCCGTTCTCGTACGTCCCGGACATCGAGGCGAGGTACGTCGGGTGGTACAGAGGACCCCAGAACACTAGGAACAGTGCCACGAGTTTTGTCATGGTCAACAGCGTCAGGGATCACCGGCGGCGCCGCTTGAGTAGGGCATACTCAACTTCCGCCGGGCGATCAGCACGACAGGCAGATGGTGCTGATACACGAAGTCATTCGACCCGGATGTCCTCGTTCACCACGGCGGACGCCTGGATGGCGGTCAGCTGGATGTTAGTCACCCGTGCCGTCCAGCCGGGGATTGCATGGCATGACGGGACGATAAAGCCGGGCTCCGTCAAGGTGAAGGCATGCTGCAGGCTATATGGCGCCTGGCGCGGCACCGGCAGGTTGAACAGCGCGAATTGATCCATCGGGGCCTCGCCGGGTGGATATTTGGCCGCGCCTGCAGGTCACCTGATGTACGGCGGAGTCGTAGTCGTTCCGCAGCGAGAAGTACTCGCTCGCCAGATAGGAGCCTGCGGGCACGGACAATCTGGCGACCGGCTTGAGCGTGTCCTGGAACTCGATGTTTTCGTGTGCAGGGTTGTGCACAGGCGAGCGGGGCAGTGCATTCCGGATGTCACTCAGTTCGTCGCTCAGCGTGCTCTCGGTACCGCCTTCCCTTGCCCTCGTCCTGGCCACAGCGTCCAGATCATCGCCCGTATCGAGTGCTTGGTGACCGCGCATACACCATCCCCATGGGCCAGAGTGGTGACCACCTGGAAGTCCGCGCCAACACCGGCCTGGAACTACACGGCAGTCGCTTCGACGATCCTGCTGCCGCCCGACGACCACCTGGCCAGCGTCGGCTCGCTGTCGGACACGGACCTACCCAACGGCCTGGTCGTCGCCGAGGACGGCGTCGCGTTGGCGACCCGGTGGATCGTCCACGGCGACGAGGACGTCAAGGTCGAGGCAGGCGCATGGACATCTACTACGGACTGCTGGAACGCAGCGTGGAGGAGCATTCCGTCCTGGATGCCGTCATCTCACCTTCATACACAAGACCTCGGCCCTTATCGACCCCGATCCGCTGCGCGTCGGCGTTGCTATGACCCACCATCCGTTGACGGGCTCTCCGGGCCTACCTATGCTCGCGCCCTGCTGGTCCTCAGGGATGAGCGCCGGTGCGGATTTCTCGATGGCCCAATCAGCCACAATGGTCCCATGGAAGCCGCCGCCGGTGGCGACCTCGCCTGGACGGCGACGCCTTCGACAGCGCCACCTGCACCTATCTGGCCTCGCTCGCTGCATGCGACCTACCCGCCGCCACGAGCAGCCGCCCCTCAGCCCGGACCGAACTCGCCGGCATGGCCGTGGACGGCAAGACCCTGCGCGGCAGCCGCACCCCTGACGGCACGGTCCACCTGCTGGCCGCCACTCGTCATGACACCCAGATCGTCGTGGCCCAGCGGCAGGTCCAGGCCAACAGCAACGAGATCCCCGCGTTCACACCCCTGCTGTCCGGACTAAACCTGACCGGCGTGGTGATCACCGCCGACGCTCTGCACACCCAGCACGCCCACGCCCGGCAGATCGTCGAGGCGAGCGGTCACTACCTGTTCATCGTCAAGGGCAACCAGCCCACACTCCTGAGCCGGCTCAAGGCCCTGCCCTGGCGCGAAGCGATCCTCAACGACCGCACCGACGAGCAAGGACACGGCCGCCGCGAGATTCGCCGCATGAAGATCTGCACCGTCCGTCCCGGGCTGCCCTTTCCACACGCCGCCCAGGCCGTCCAGGTCAAACGCCGCCGCACCGACCACAAGACCGGCAAGACCACCATCGTCACGATCTACGCCGTCACCAGCCTCCCACCAGGCCGGATCACCCACGCCCAACTCGCCGCACTGATCCGCGGCCACTGGAACATCGAAGCCCTGCACCACATCCGCGACGTCACCTACCGCGAAGACGCCTCCCGCGTCCGCACCGGCACCGCACCCCGCATCATGGCCAGCCTTCGCAACCTCGCCATCGGCCTGGCCCGACTGATCGGCTGGACCAACATCGCCGCCGCCACCGACCACTACCGCAGCCACCCCCTCGACGGCCTCCAGCTACTCGGATTCACAACATGAGAACGCTTCGGCCTTGGGATCGGGTAGGTGCTGCTTGCCCTGGCCGGGATCGTTCATACGGGGAGGGCGTCTCCGGGGAAGCCATGGCAAGGGTGAACCTCGCAGCGCATCATCCCGGCTCGCACGCACGGGTCTCCGGCCATGATCTCCGCGGCTTCTTCGGCCGGCACGGTCATGATCGCGACGCCGGCCACGGTGTCGGAGGCGACCGGGCACAGGATCACGATCACCCCCTCAGCGCGCAGCGACACCATGCGTCGCTGGTGTTCGAGTTCGATTGCGTCCGCGCCGTCCATGGTCCGCTCCGGCCCCCACTGAAGGAGCGCCAGGCTGTAGGGCTTCGCGGTCGCGGCCAGAGCCCGAATCTGTTCGTCGGTCACGGTCGTGCTCATGATGTCTCCTTACTTCTCGATGCGCTCGGCCAACGAGACGATGATTCCTTCGGGCCCGCGGACGTAGGCCATCCGCCACACGCCCTCGTATTCGCCGATGCCTCCCACCAGGCCGTAGCCGTCGACTGCGGCGTGGTCGACCGCGGCTTGGAGGTCGTGCACCTCGAAGGCGACGTTGCGCAGGCCCAGTTCGTTGGCCGGTGCGGCAGGCGAACCTGGGAGGTGGTCCGGCCGCGTGAAGCTCGAGAGCTCCAGCGTCGTACCTCCGCCGGGCGGTCGCAGCATGACGATCTCGGTGCGGGCGTCGGTCATGCCGATCACCGTGTCCAGGAACTCGCCTTCGACAGCCATCTTCCGATCGGCCTCCAGACCGAGGCTGACGAAGAACGCCGTCACGGCGTCGAGGTCGGCGACGGTGATGCCGACGTGGTCGAAGCGCCTTATGAATGTCATCGGATCCCTTTCGAAGTTTCTTTAAGAGACGCTGAGAAAGGTAACACTCTAGGTTCCGTAAGGGAACCCCACTTGCTAGATTGCTGCCATGCAGCGAACTCGGTTCGGGGAGATGGCGTGTTCCATCGCGCGTACCTTGGACGTGATCGGCGAGCCCTGGTCGCCGCTGATCCTGCGCGACGTGTGGGCCGGGGTGCGCCGCTTCGACCACATCCAGGCCGACCTCGGGATTTCCCGCAAAGTACTCACCGAGCGGCTCAACCACCTGGTCGAACAGGGTGTGCTCGAGCGGCTGCCCTACGACGCCCGCCCTCGCTACGAATACCACCTCACCGCCAAGGGCGCCGACCTCGTCGAGATGCTCATGGTGATGGCGCGGTGGGGTGACCGCTGGCTCGCCGGCGAGGCCGGGCCTCCCGTCCTGTACCGCCACCATGCCTGCGGGCAGATCGGCCACCTCGACCCGCGCTGCAGTCACTGCGGAGAGCCGATGCACGCCGACGACGTCGACCTCCTCCCAGGCCCGGGTTCGGCCTGATGACCAAAGGCCGTGACGCCGACTTCCCCATCGTGACCTCCGATCGGGGCCCGTTCACGCACGAGGAGAAGCAGGTCGACGCCGCGCTGAGCACGGTTGCCCGTCGTGTCCGCCTGCGGCGATCCAGGTCAAACGCCGCCGCACCAATCACAGGACCGGCAAGACCACCATCGTGACGATCTACGCCGTCACCAGCCTCCCACCGGGCCACCTGATCGGCTGGACCAACATCGCCGCCACCAACGACCACGACAGCAGCCATCCCGCCGATGGACTCCAGCACTCGGTCTCACGACATGAGAACGCTTCGGCCCTGGTTCCGCGCATGGCTGGCGGACTTCATCAGCCGCCAGCCAAGCGATTGATGAAGGTATCAGTCGAGGGATAGCCCTGCGGCCGGAGTCACCCGGGCGGCCCGGCGTGCCGGGAGAACAGCGGCGAGGAGTCCGGCCAGGGCGGCGATGAGGACGACGATGCCGAGTGATGGCCAGGGGACCTGCATGGTGGCGTCGCTGAGAGCCCGCTTCACGAACGTCTCGTAGCCGGCCCAGGCGAACCCGACGCCGATCACGGTGCCGAGCAGAGTGGCCACCACCGACAGCAGCATTGCCTCGGCCGCCAGCATCCGCCGCAGCTGCCTGCGAGTGAGCCCGAGCGCGCGCAGCATCGCGTGTTCGCGGGCGCGTTCGAGGACGGAGAGCCCCAGGGTGTTCGCGATCCCGATCAGGGCGATCACCACGGCGATTCCGAGCAGGCCGAGCACCGACCAGGTGAGGATTCGCAGTAGTTGGTCCTCTGTCGCCCGGGCCTGCAGATTGTCTTGGATCTCCGCGCCGGCCGCATTCGCCAGCCCGGCCAGATCGTCGACGAGCTCGAGCGGATCGGCGCCTGCGGAGGCACGAACCCAGATGACGTGTGGTTCGGGGGATTCGGTGAGCTGTGCCAAGGTCCCGGGCGCGACCACGCCCGCCCGGCCCCAGCCGGTGCCGGCGACGACCTGCAACTGGGCTCGCCGGTCGCCGACGCGCACCGTGCCCCGGTCACCGGGCCGCAAGCTCAGCTTCTTGTCAAAGGCCGCATAATCGAGTCTGATCTTCCCCGGCTCCACCCGGGCGAACGACCCACCGTCGCGGGCCACCTGCTCCGCGTCCGGCGCGGTGACGACCAGGATCGGTTCGTCGAGCCCCGCCACCTGAGCCATGGCGCCCTCCACCGGTATGGCCTGCTCCACACCGGGAGTGCGACGTACCTGGTCGAGGAGGTCGGTGGTGACCGGCGTCTCGGGCGAGGTGAGCGCGACATCGATGGGGTGATCCCTGTCGCGTTCCTCGTCCACGGCCGCACGTGTCGTGGCCGATCCGGTGAGCACTGCGGTCGCCAGGGTGATGCAGACCAGCAGGGAGGCGGTGGTGGCGGCGGTCCGGCGGGGGTTGCGCACGGCGTTCTTGGTTGCCAGCCGCCCGGCGGGGCCGAGCAGCGCGCCGGTGATCCGGACCAGGCGGGGAACGAACGCCGGCCCGAACAGGAGCACGCCGGTGAACACCGATCCGCCGCCGACCAGCATGAGCGCCGTGCTGTCCTGGACCATCGCCATCCCGAGCAGGGCCAGCCCGGCGACCAGGAGGAGTGCAGCGAGCGCCAGCCTTACCCGGCCGGTGGCCGTGTGTCCGTCGACCGCGGTATCCGGGCGCAGTGCCGCCAGCGGGCTCACCCGGACCACAAGCCGGGTCGGCAACAAGGAGGCGAGCATGGTGACGGCCAGGCCGACGGCGAACCCGCCCAACAGCCAGGGCACGGGCGGTTCGGCGGCGCCCATCGGGGTGGTGGGTGCGAGGGTGTTGATCAGGGCGATCAGCCCGTAGCCGAGGCCGACGCCGACCAGTGTCCCGGTCAGCGACGCGAGCACGCCGACGGCGGCCGCCTCGCGGCGTACCGAACCCACCACCTGCCGCCGGGTCGCGCCGACGCAGCGCAGCAGTGCGAAGTCGCGCAGGCGTTGCGCGAACAGGATGGAGAACGTGTTCGCGACGACCAGGACCGAGACGAAGACCGCGATGGCGGCGAACACCAGCAGCATCAACGCGATCATGTCCGTGTGGTTGCTGAGCCTGGCCTGGCCGGCCGTGACGTACTCCTCCGGCGAGTACAGCGCGGCGCCCTCCGGGAGCCTGCCTACCTCCCCGCGTACCGCCACCCTGCTCACGTGGAAGGAGGGGTGGTCGCGCCAGTGTAGGAACTGCGGCCAGGTGACGTACACCGAGGCCTGGACCGTGGGAGAGGGCGACTCCACGAGGCCGACCGCTACCAGGTCGGTCGCGGTGGCGCCCTCGCCGATCCGAATCCGGTCGCCGATCGCGATTCCCCTGGCCCGGGCGTCCCACACGTGCACCACCGCCTCGCCCGTGCGTTCCGGGAAGCGGCCTGAGATGAGCTTCTGCCAGCGCATCTCCTCCGCAGGGGCGATCGGCCCCACGGTCATCTCGGAGACCGACCTGTCGCCCGTGCGCGTCGGCAGCAGGACCCGGCCGAGCCCGGATGCGTTCTCGCCAAGGCGCTCGGCGATCTCGATCGCGACTGACGTGTCCAGGGTCTCGTCCACGTGGTCGGCGTCGACCACGTGGTCGGCATTGCGGAACGGCGCCCCGGCGTTCTCCATGAATCCGGCGCGTGCCCCGGACGTGATCACGCCGATCACGACGACGAAGGCGACCGAGACGATGACCGCGATCGCCGCTGCGACATACCTGCGGGTGTGGGTGCGCAGCGACGCGAGGAAGACGGTGCGCATCAGGCGATCCGCCCGTCCTGCATGATGACCACGTCGTCGGCGTAGGTCGCCGCGTCCCGCTCGTGGGTGACCATCACGACGGTCTGGCCTAGCTCGCGCGCCGACCGGCGCAGGTGACCCAGCACCTCCGCCGACGTGGTGCTGTCCAGGTTTCCGGTGGGCTCGTCGGCGAACAGCAGGTCCGGCTGGGTTATCAGGGCCCGGGCGATCGCGACCCGCTGCTGCTGGCCGCCGGACAGCTCCGCGGGCCGGTGACCGAGCCTGTCGGCCACGCCGAGGATATCGGCGAGCATGCGCGCGCGCTCCCGCGCCGCGTCGTCGATCCGGCGACCGCCCAACTCGAGCGGGAGCACGATGTTCTCGCCCGCGGTGAGCATCGGCAGCAGGTTGAACGACTGGAACACGAAGCCGATGTGCTCGCGGCGGAAGATCGTGAGCGCATCGTCGTCGAGTGATCCGAGGTCGGTGCCGGCCACGGTGACGGTGCCACCGCTGGCCTGGTCGAGTCCGGCCAGGCAGTGCATCAGCGTGGATTTGCCCGACCCGCTCGGCCCCATGATCGCGGTGAATCTCCCTCGTGGGAGGTCGAGGTTGATGCCGCGCAGGGCATGCACCTGGGCATCGCCTTGACCGTAGATCTTGGTCAGGCCCCGCGCGCTGGCGGCCACGGTCTCCTGAGTGGCCTGCTGGGTGGTGGTCGTCATGCCGCCAGTCAAGGCAGCGTGGCGTTGTCGGCGCGTATGTGGTTTTCGATATGCCGACGATATGCTCCGGCTCCTAGCATCGAGAGCATGCGTGTCTTGATCGTCGAGGACGAACCCTACCTGGCAGAAGCCATCCGCGATGGCCTACGCCTGGCAGCGATCGCCGCCGACATCGCCGGTGACGGTGACACCGCTCTGGAACTGCTGAGCATCAACGCCTACGACATCACCGTCCTCGACCGCGACATCCCCGGCCCCTCCGGGGACGAGATCGCCGAACGCATCGTCGCCTCCGGCAGCGGCATGCCTATCCTCATGCTCACCGCCGCCGACCGGCTCGACGACAAGGCCTCCGGGTTCGAACTCGGCGCCGACGACTACCTCACAAAACCCTTCGAACTCCGAGAACTCGTGCTCCGTCTCAGAGCACTCGACCGCAGGCGCGCCCACAACAGACCACCCGTGCGAGAGATCGCAGGGTTGCGTCTGGATCCGTTCCGCCGCGAGGTCTACCGCGACAACCGCTATGTCGCGCTCACCCGGAAACAGTTCGCCGTGCTCGAAGTCCTCGTCGCTGCCGAGGGCGGTGTCGTCAGCGCCGAAGAACTCTTAGAGCAAGCGTGGGATGAGAACGCCGACCCCTTCACCAATGCCGTGCGCATCACTGTCTCGGCACTGCGCAAACGGCTCGGCGAACCCGGGATCATCGCCACCGTGGCCGGCGTCGGCTACCGCATCGACACAGCACCCGGCACCGGACGTGAGGGAGGGAACCGTGGATAGGGCGCCTGGTTTGAGCGTTCGTCTCAAACTTGCCCTCAGCTATGCCGGGTGCGTCACGCTTGCAGGTGCCTTGGTACTCGCGGCCGTGTGGGTGTTCCTTCGGCGTTATCTGTCCGACGGTGTGATCTTCGCCTTCAGTCGTTTTGATCCCAACCGGCCCGACCCGCTGCACGCTTTCGCTCCGGTGGCAGCCGCAGTGTTCACGTTCCTGCTGGTGTTCGGTGTCGCGGGAGGGTGGATTCTCGCCAGCCGCATGCTCACCCCTCTGACTCGCATCACAGACGCCACACGCAGGGCCGCGCACGGATCACTCTCCCACCGAATCCGGCTACAGGGCCGCAGAGATGAGTTCCGCGAACTCGCCGACGCCTTCGACGCCATGCTCCTACGGCTCGAAGCACACGTCGCCGAACAGCAGAGATTCGCAGCCAACGCCTCCCACGAACTGCGCACCCCGCTGGCGATCACGCAAACGCTCCTCGACGTGGCCCGCAACGATCCGAACCGCGACACCGGCGAGCTTGTCGACCGCCTCCGCGCCGTCAACACCCGAGCGATCGACCTCACTGAAGCATTGCTCCTGCTCAGCCGCGCCGACCAACGGTCCTACACCCGAGTACACGTCGACCTGTCCCTGATAGCGGAAGAAGCCACTGAAACGCTCCTCCCCCTCGCAGAAAAACGCGGCCTCACCATCGAGACCTCCGGCGACATCACCCCCACCAACGGTTCACACGCGCTCCTCCTGCAGATGACTACGAACCTCGTGCACAATGCGATCGTCCACAACCTGCCTGAACAGGGCACCGTATGGGTCACGACCACCGTTCACCCGGAGACTGTGGTGCTCACTGTCGAGAACACCGGCGAGAAGCTCGCCCCACAATTGGTCTCCACGCTTGTCGAGCCGTTTCAGCGCGGCACCGAACGCATACGCGCCGACCACGCAGGTGTCGGCCTCGGCCTGGCAATCGTCAAAAGCATCGCCCAAGCACACGACGGAACCCTCACCCTCACCTCCCGCCCCGCTGGCGGGCTCCGCGTCACGGTGCAACTACCCGCCGCACCACCGCACATCGGCAGATGACGATCAGGTAGCCCATCCGGCTCACGCCCACCTCATGATCACAAAGAACCTGAGCAGTTACGATTGTGGAGTTGCCCCGGGGGTCTGTACGGTCACTGGCTCTGGCCCACTTTCGGTGGTGACGGAAAGTGATAGCTCGTGTCGGTCCATCGCTATCTCGGCGTGCCGTGCCAGCGTGACGTCGGTGTGACGTAAAAGATCTT
>NZ_JBIEIS010000055.1:0-80859 GCF_043496855.1 Nonomuraea sp. JJY05 | reverse complement strand
CGAGGCGCGGGCGCTCGGGCAGCGGTGGCTGCTGCCGTGCCTGGAGGTCGCGTGCGTGGCGCCGCTGGCGGCCCGCGGCGAGCACGAGCGGGCGCTCGCGCACGCCCGCGCCGCCCGCGCCACCGCCCGCCGCCTGCGCCACGCGATGGGGGAGCGGCAGGCGGAGCTGGCCCTGGCCCTCGTCGGCGCCGAGCCCGGGACGGCGGACGGGCCGGATGACGTGTTCGTGCCCGACCCGCGGCCGGGGCGGATCGAGGCGCTGGTGGCCGACGGGCGGCTGGAGGAGGCGGAGCGGACGCTGGCGGCGTTCGGCGAGAGCGGCCCGGCGGGGCCGCCCGGGCAGGCCGCCCACCTCAGGCTGGAGGGTCTGCTGCTCGCCGCCAGGAACGTTCCACACGAGTCCGAGCAGCGCTTCGCCCGCGCGCTCGCGCTGGTGGAGGGGGTGTGCCCGCTGGAGGAGGCACGCGTGCTGCTCGACCTCGGCAGGCTGCTGCGCCGCACGTGCCGGCGCAGAGCGGCCGCCGACCGGCTCGGCGCGGCCCGCGCGATCTTCCAGCGGCTGGGTGCGCGCCCGCTCGTGGACCGCTGCGCCCGGGAGCTGGAGGCGTGCGGGCTGGAGCCCCCGGCCACGGTACGGCTCGGGCTCACGCCCCAGGAGCTCAGCACCGCCACGCTGGTGGCCGGCGGGCTGACGAACCGGCAGATCGCCAGAGAGCTGCTCATCAGCGTCAAGACCGTCGAGTACCACCTCGGCAAGATCTACACCAAGCTCGGGATCGGCTCCCGGGTGGCGCTGGCCGCCAAGCTGGGTGACCTGACGCCGGTCAGATGAGGATCCAGGTGGTCACCACGGGGCCGCCGCGGCCGGGGCTGACCCGCAGCCGCAACGGGCCGGGCGCGAGCTCGCCCGTGGTGAACCGGCCCAGCTCGTCCGCGCGCACCGGCGTGCCGCCGTCCCGCCGCTGCACCACGATCTCGGCGGGCGTACCGCCCGACACCCGCCCGACCAGCCGCCTGCCGGTCACCTCCAGCTCCACGACGACCTCCCCGGCGGCGAACGACAGCAGCCGCGCCCGCCCCCCGCCGCGAACCCGGGTGGCCGACAGCTCCTCCCACGAGTCGAACGTCAGCTCGGCCAGCTCCGCGTCCAGCGACCTGAGCGCGTAGGCCAGCATCGCCTCCTCGAACAGCCCGGCCGGGACCGGGTCGAGCCGCTCGGCCGCCGCCCGCAGCCGCTCCTCCAGCTCCAGGTCCCCGTCGTCCATGGCGTCGTCCATGGCGTCGTCCACGCTGTTCACCCCCGGATGCCGTTCACGCCCCGCCGGTTCATGAGGGCGGCGAGCCGTTTGAGGCACCGCCCCCTGTTGGGGCCGATGCTGCCGACCGGCATGCCCAGCCCGTCCGCGATCTCCTGGTAGCTCGGCCGCGGCTCGGCGATGAGGACGCGCAGCAGCCGCCTGCAGCGCTCCGGCAGCTCCTCGAACGCGCTCCACAGCTCCTGCTCGCGCTCGGCCCGCTCGTCCGCCTCCTCGGCCTCCAGCAGCAGGAACTCGGGCGAGCGCTCGTCGGCGTCGAGACCCATCAGCTCCACGTCGCCGACCGGCAGGGCCCGGCCTCTGGTGCGCAGGACCCGCAGCGCCTCGTGCCTGGCGGTGCTGGCCAGCCAGGAGCCGGCCCGCTCCGGCTCCCGGAGCCTGGTCAGGTGCTCGGCGAAGCGGTACCACGTCGTCTGGCACACGTCCTGGGCGTCGGAGTCGTTCACGAGACAGCCCCGCGCCACGGCCCAGACCAGCCCGCTGTAGCGCTGGTAGAGCTCCTTCCACGCCCCAGCGTCGCCGTCCGCGGCAGCCGCGACCAGGGTTGCGGTGTCGTCCACTGCGGCTGCTCCCTATATCTGGGCGGGAAGCCCAATATATTTCGCATACCGCCGCCGGGCGGGTAACTCGCCATCATCGGAGAAAACCGCTCAGATCCGGCACGGCCAGCCGCCCCGCGAGGAGCTGCGCCGCGGCCGCCCGCGAGGACACCTGCTCCTGCGACATGCGGGCCGCGATCATCCCGGCCACGATCGGCGTGGCGAACGACGTGCCGCTCCAGGCCGCCAGGCCGGTGAAGGAGGCCTTGTCGCCGTCCTGCAGCGTGGCCACGCAGGTGCAGCCGGGGTAGTGGGCCGGGTCGGCGAAGCGGCAGGTGGTGCGGTGCGGGTAGCCGTACTGGTAGGGGCCGGAGGTGAAGGCGTTGACCAGGCGCTCGCCCGGCGCGTACACCGTGACCCAGTCGCCGTGGTTGCTGAAGCAGGCCCGGCCGAGCCCGTCCTCGCGCAGCGCGCCCACCGACAGCACCACGTCGCCGGAGGCGTTGACCGGCTCCGTGGCGAACGCGGCCGGCCAGAACGGCAGCGTCTCGCCGTCGTTGCCCGCCGCGGCCACCAGGAGCGTGCCGGGGTGGGCGGCCAGCTCGTCCACGAAGTCGGCCAGGCCGAGCAGCGCGCTCGCGTCGGCGGTCCTGGTGCCGGCGGACAGGGAGACGATGTCCGGCCAGCCGTGCTCGTCCAGGATCCGCAGCAGGGTCTGGCCCAGCTCGTCCTCCAGGGCGGCGCCCGCGTACGGGAAGGCGTTGTAGACCCGCACGTCGGCGGCGGGCGCCACGCACCGCAGCACTCCGGCGATGAACGTGCCGTGACCCACGTACGGCTTGATCAGGCCGTCGGGGTCGAGCTCGTCGCCCGGGGCGGTGACGTCGCCGTCCACCTTGGGGATGTTCGGGAGGCCCGAGCTCCCGGCCAGCCACTGGTGGTCGAGGTAGTCGTGGACGAGGCCGGTGTCGAGGACGGCGACGCTCACCCCCGCGCCCCGGTCGCGACCGGACAGGGGCGGGTTGAGCGGCCCGGCGCTCGGGACCGGCTCGTCGCCGGGGCACAGGTTGACGCCCGCGACGGTGACGAAGTGGACCAGGCTCGACGCGATGTCCTCGCGGGCCAGCCGCTCGACGGTCCGGTGCAGGTTCCTGGAGCCGACGGAGAGCCGGCGCATGGAGGTCCGGCCGACGGTCCTGGCCCCGGCCACGCGGACCGCGTCGGGGCCCGGCTGCAGGCGCTGGACGGCCGCGGCGGCCCGGCCCGCGTCGGCGTCGCGCACCAGGACGTGCCCGGCGAGGTGGGCGAACCGCGGCTGCACCGCGGATCCCGGCGCGGCCCCTTCGGGCCCCGCGACCGCGCGCATGCCGTCCGGCAGCGCCGCGTTGAGTATCTCCAACTGCTCCCAGAACCGGGTGTCCGATAATGTCATCCCCACTCTTTTCTTCCTGGCGTACGTAGGTATGAGGCATCACCGGGCCTGCTGATACAGCAGGGGTCTACGATCGTGGCGTGTCCCGGGAAGATCCGCATGACCTGCTGGCCATGGTCTTCGCGAGACCCCGGGAGGCCGTGGCGGCCGCCAGGGCGCTGCTGGCCGACGGGAGCGGGCCGTACGAGTCCTCGATCGCCAGGCAGGCGCTCGGGATCCTGCACCGTGAGTTCGGCGACCTCGAGGCGGCCATCGGGGAGCTGCGGCATGCCGTGCGCCTGGCGCGGCGCTCCGGCTCGGCCGACCGCGAGACCGACGTGCTGGCCACGCTGGGCATCGCGCTGCTGCAGTCCGGACGCACGCGGGCGGGACTGTCGGCGCTCGACCAGGCCGCGACGCGGGCGGACGGCACGACGCGGGCGCGGGTGCTGTTCCGCCGCGCGGGGGCCCGATGGATCCTGGGCCGGCACGGTGAGGCCCTCGACGACCTGCGGGACGCGGTGCCCGCGCTGCTGGCGGCGCGCGACACGGTGTGGGCGGCGCGGGCGCTGACCCTGCGCGGGCACGTCCAGCTCGCCCTGGGCGCCGTCCAGCCCGCCGACGCGGACTTCCGCACGGCGCAGGACATGCTGGGCCCGACCCGGCAGGAGCACGACTCGGCGGTGGCCGTCCAGAACCGGGGGGTGGCCGCGTTCCGCACGGGAGACCTGCCCGCGGCGCTCGCCCTGCTGGACGAGGCGGAGCAGCGCTTCCGCTCGCTCGGCACGCCGATGTTCGACCTGGTCGGCGACCGGTGCGCGGTCCTGCTCGCCGCCGGGCTGGCCCGCGACGCGCTGGAGCACGCGGACGGAGGGCTGCGGCTGCTGGCCCGGCTGCGCGGCCAGGCGACCCGGCGCGCCGAGCTGCTGCTCATCGCCGCCCGCGCCGCCCTCCAGAGCGGCGACCCGGCCACCGCCGGGGAGCGGGCGGGGGAGGCCCGCCGGCTGTTCGCCCGCCAGCACCGCGCGTGGTGGTCCGAGCACGCCCGCCTGATCGTGCTGCAGGCCGAGCACGCCACCCCGGACGCCCCGGCGCGGCGGACCGCGCTGGGCGAGGCCCAGCGGCTCGCCGGCCGGCTGGCCGTGCTGGAGTCGCCGGAGGTGTGGCAGGCCCACCTGCTGGCGGGGCGGATCGCGCTCGCCCTGGGCAGAGCGGGCGTGGCCGAGCGGCACCTTGCCAGGGCCGCCGGCGTCCGGCACAAGGGGCCCGCCACGTCCCGGGCGGGCGGCTGGCTGGCCGAGGCGCTCAGGGCGGAGGCGGCCGGGGAGCCGCGCCGCCTGCTGCACGCCTGCCGGGCCGGGCTGGCACTCCTCGAGGAGCACCGGCTCACGTTCGGCTCCTCCGAGCTGCATGCGCTGGCCACCGCCCAGGGCGCGGAGCTGGTCACGCTCGCCCAGCGGCACCTGCTGCGCGAGGGACGGCCCCGCCGGCTGCTGGCCTGGACGGAGCGGTGGCGGGCCACCTCGCTCGCCGTGCCCGCCGTGAGCCCGCCCGAGGACGGCGAGCTCCTGGCCCGGCTCGCCGCCCTGCGGCAGGCCGAGCACCTGCTGGCCCAGGCCCGCCAGGACGGCGCCGCCTCGGCCGCCGCCCTGGAGCGCGACCGCAGCCGCCTGGAGTCCCGCGTAAGGTCCGCCACGCTGGCCACCACCGGGCACGCCAAGGGGCGTTCACGCGGAGGAGGCGAGGGCCGCGACCGCGACGACCGCCGGACCGGGCGGCTCCTGGACGCCCTCGGCGGGGGCCGGCTGGCCGAGCTGGTCGCGGTGGACGGCACGCTGCACGTCCTGCTCTGCGGCGACGGCACCGTACGCCGCCACATCGCCGGGCCCATGGACCGGGCCGTCGCGGAGGTCGAGTTCGCCCGCTCCAGGCTGCGCCGCCTCGCCTACGAACGCGACCCCGACCAGGGCGAGCTCCACGACCTGGGCGCCCGGCTGGAGCGGGCGGTGCTCGGCCCGGTCGCGGGCCTGCTCGGCGAGGAGGCCCCGCTGGTCGTGGTTCCCCCCAGCACGCTGCACACCACTCCCTGGGGCCTGCTGCCGTCCCTGCGCCGCCGGCCCTTCACCGTCGCACCCTCCGCCGGGGCGTGGCTGCGCGCCAGGTCCGCGCCGCGCCCCGACGGCGGCCGCATCGTCCTCGTCCGCGGCCCGGGGGTCGCCCACGCCGACCGCGAGGTACGCGAGATCGCCCGCCTGTACGCCCAGGCCGGCCGTGAGGCCTCGGTCCTCGAGGCGGGGCGGGCCACCGCGCCCGCGGTGCTGGCGGCCATCGACGGCAGCCTGCTCGCCCACCTGGCCGCGCACGGCACGTTCAGGGCCGACAGCCCGCTGTTCTCCTCGCTCCACCTCGACGACGGCCCGCTGACCGGCTACGACCTCGAACGCCTGCGCCGCGCCCCCCACCACCTCGTCCTGTCCAGCTGCGACTCCGGCCAGATGGCCGCCGTCGGCGCCGACGAGCTGCTGGGCCTGGCCACCGCCCTGCTCCGCCTCGGCACCGCCGGGATCGTCGCCAGCGTCGTCCCCGTGAACGACGAGACCGCCGTGCCCGTCATGCTCGGCCTGCACGACGGCCTGCGCCGCGGGCTCGGCCTGGCCGAGGCGCTCTGCCGGGCCAGGGGCGACGACGTGTCGTTCATCGCCATCGGGGCAGGCTGATCGGCCATTGATCGGACGCGCGCGATCATGAAAGAATTCTCTGACAGATGGATATCGGGGTTTGGGGGACGGTCGCCCATGATCCGCGAGCTGATCGAGCGGCCCTAGGATGCCGGACGACGAGCTGGACGAGGCGTTCGAGCTCGGCAGGACGTGCGCGCTGGCCGCCGAATGCGGCCGGGACCTGCGGCGCTGCGCCCAGATGTACGGCGGGCTGTTCCCCGCGGCGGCCTTCGGCTCCGAGTCCTACACCGCCCTGACCCTCTCCACGGCCTTCAGCGCCCCCTGGGTCAGCGCCGAGCGACTGAAGGTCGCCAACCGGGCCGCCCTGTGGGTCCTGGCCGTGGACCGCCTCGTCGACCACACCGCGACCACCCGCGAGCAGGTCGACCGGCTGATCCACGAATGCCTGTCGGTCGCCGACGGGGCCGTGCCCCGCTCGGCGGCGACGCGGTTCCTGGCCGACCTGCGTGACGAGCTGGGCACCGTCAAGGAGTTCGACGACCTGCGGTGGATCTGGCGCGACCAGCTCGCCGAGACGCTGACCGGCATGGGCAGGGCGTGGGTGTGGCGGGACACGGGGGCCGTCCTGACGCTGGAGCGCTATCTCGACAACGCCGACAGCCGCGGCTCGTGCTTCGTGGACGTCTCGCACTGGATCTACACCGCCGACGACTGGGCCAGGACCCATCTGGAGGACCTGCGGGCGGTCAGCAGGCAGGTCCAGCGCTACCTGCACGTGCTCGGCGACCTGGCCTCGTACCGCAAGGACATGAGCTGGGGAGACCTGAACGTCCTGGCGCTCGGCGTCAGCCGCGCCGAGGTCACCGAGGCGATGGCCGTCCTGGCCCGCCAGGCCGCCGGGCTCATCGAGCCGGTACGCGCCGGCAGCCCTCGCACCGCCGCCTACCTGCGCAGACAGCTCGGTTTCAACGCAGGTTTCGTCGGTATTTCGGGCTGAGGACCGGCACGCTAAAGTACCTGTCGGATTCCCTGACAAACTGGCTTGACACATTGACCGTCAGATCGGCGAATAAGTGTGCGTCGGACGACAAAACGTGACATTTTGATTCTTGTAAAAGGTTGCGGCTTGAGTGGAAAATGTGGCGTTGCTAGGGTGTCTGGATGCCAGGCATGTGGAGCGACCTTCTCAACGCACCTTGACAGGTACCACTGACCACGGCACCTCAGGGGCGAGGTTGTGCATGCGCGGGAGAGGTACAGGCGGTGCTGGATGGAATTCGGTCGCTCTGACCGTTGGCGGCTGCCGACAGCGATCAAGATCTTGATCGCCGGGGGTTTCGGTGTGGGCAAGACCACCATGGTCGGTGCCGTGTCCGAAACCCGGCCATTGCGTACGGAAGAGGCGCTCACCCAGGTCGGGACCCACATCGACGACCTGTCAGGCGTCGAGAGGAAGCTCACCACCACCGTGGCCATGGACTTCGGCCGCATCACCATCGCCAACGACTACATGCTCTATCTGTTCGGGACGCCCGGACAGGAGCGGTTCTGGTTCGTGTGGGACGAGCTGGCCATGGGCGCCCTCGGCGCCGTCGTGCTGGCCGACACCCGCCGCCTCGACGACTGCTTCCCGGCCGTCGACTACTTCGAGAAGCGCGAGCAGCCGTTCATCGTGGCGCTCAACTGCTTCGACGGCTCCAGGCCGTTCACGGTCGGCGAGGTGCGCTCGGCGATCGGCCTGGAGCAGGAGGTCCCCATCGTGCGCTGCGACGCCCGCAGGAAGGACTCGGGCAGGGAAGTGCTCATCACGCTCGTCGAGCACGCGATGCGCATGGGGGCCTCGCCCGTCGGGACCATGTCGTGACCATGACCGGCTAACCTTTTGGCGATGGAGGAGATCGACCGCCGGATCGTCACGCTGCTCGCCCGCGACGGCCGCATGAGCTTCACCGACCTGGCCAGGGAGACCGGGCTCTCGGTCTCAGCGGTGCACCAGCGCGTACGGCGCCTGGAAAAGCGCGGGGTCGTGCGCGGATACGCCGCGATCATCGACCATGAGGCGGTGGGGCTGCCGCTGACCGCGTTCGTGTCGATCAAGCCGATCGACCCGGCCGCGCCCGACGACGCCCCGGAGCGGCTGGCCCACCTGACGGCCATCGAGGCGTGCCACAGCGTGGCGGGCGACGAGAGCTACATCCTCAAGGTCCGGGTGGGCTCGCCGTCGGCGCTGGAGGACCTGCTCCAGCAGATCCGCGCCTCGGCCAACGTCTCCACCCGCACCACGGTCGTGCTGAGCACCCCGTACGAGCATCGCGCCCCCGAGGTGGCCGGCGAGTTCCCTTCCACCCCGGACGCCTGACCCTCCACCCCGTCGCCCTCGGCGGCCTGCCCCGGGCCGTCGTCGCCCCCTTGGCCCAGTTGCCTCCCCGGACCACCGCGACGTGAGCAGAGGGCCTCTCAGCCCCGCCCAGGCGGCTCGTAGCGGGCGCGCAGGCGGGCCTTGGCGCTCTCCGCCGCCCCGAGGTGCTCCAGGCCGAGCAGGCCCGCGCCCATGATCGGGGGCGCGTCGGCCAGCACCGGCTTCGCCCGCGGCGTCCGTACGGCGAAGCAGGAGTCCAGCAGCGAGGTCAGCAGCGGATCCCGGGCCGTCAGCATGCCCCCGCCCAGCACCACCTCGGTCGGCGTCTCCAGCAGGCCGAGGCGGCGCAGGCACACCTCCGCCATCGCCGTCACCTCCTCGGCCTGCCGCTCCACCAGCGACCTGGCCACCGCGTCCCCGTCCGCGGCCGCCGCGAGCACGCCCGGCGACAGCTCGTGCAGGCGTTCCTCGCTCAGGCGGCCGAAGTGCACCTCCAGCACGAGCTCCTCGACCGTCGCCGTGCCGAAGTGGGAGGTGATCAGCCCGGTCAGCGTGGTCGGCACGCCGCGCCCGTCCTCGGCGCGCACGGCGTGCCACAGCGCCTCCTCCGCCAGGCCCTGGCCGCCGCCCCAGTCGCCGCTGATCCGCCCGAGGGCGGGGAAGCGGGCCACCGCGCCCGTGGGGGAGACGCCGACCGCGTTGATGCCGGCCCCGCACACCACCGCCACCCCCCACGGGGCCGACGCCCCGGCCCGCAGCAGCGCGAACGTGTCGTTGCGCACCACCACGTCCCCGCCGAACCCCCTGGCCGCGAACTCCCGCGCCAGCGCCTCCTCCTCGGCCGGCAGGTCCGCCCCCGCCAGGCAGGCCGACACGTGGTCGAACCCGCCCTCGGGCACCACGTCCGGCCCCAGGGCGGCGAGCGCGTGCCGCACCACGCCCACCGCCGCCGCCACCCCGTCGCGCTGCGGCGCGAACGGCCCCGAGCGGCCCGTGGCGAGCACCTCGCCGTGATCCGAGATCACTGCCACGTCGGTCTTGCTGTTGCCGCCGTCCACCGCCAGCACGAGCCGCGGGCGCCCCACTAGCCCACCGCCCACGGCAGATGCGCGCGGTTCGCCTCGAGGAGCAGGCCCGTCAGCTCCTCGGCGATCTCGTCCTGCCCGACCAGCGGATGGGCGAGCAGTGCGTCGCGCACCCGGTCCGCGCCGCCGTGCAGCGCCGCGTCCAGGGCGAGGCTCTCGTACGCGGACACATGCGCGATCAGCCCGGCGTACAGCGGCTCGACCGGCGGGACCGGCAGCGGCGCCGCGCCCTGGGCGCCGACGGCCGCCGGCACCTCGATCACCGCCGCGTCGTCGAGGAACGGCAGCGTGCCGCCGTTGCGCACGTTCACCACCTGGACGTCGCCCCGGTCCCCGAGCAGCGAGGCGATCAGCGCCACCGCCGCCTCCGAGTAGAACGCCCCGCCGCGCTCCGACAGCAGCTCCGGCTTGGTCACCACGGCCGGGTCCGCGTACATCTCCAGCAGCCGCCGCTCCAGCGCCGCGACCTCGGCCGCCCGCGACGGCTTGGCGCGCTGCTCGCGCACCACGGCGTCGTGGGCGTAGAAGTAGCGCAGGTAGTAGGAGGGGATCGAGCGCAGCCGCTCCAGCAGCTCCAGCCGCAGCCCAAGGCTGTCGGCGATCTCCTGCCCGTGCGAGCGCAGGACGGCCGGCAGGACGTCCTCGCCGTCCAGGTGGACGGCCCGCTCCCAGGTCAGGTGGTTCAGCCCGACGTGGCCGAGCGAGATCCGCGAGGGCTCCGCCCCCAGCCAGGCGGCGAAGCGGCGCTGGAAGCCGATCGCCACGTTGCACAGCCCGATCGCCCGGTGCCCGGCGTCCAGGAGGGCCCGGGTGACGATGCCGACGGGGTTGGTGAAGTCCACGATCCACGCCTGCGGCGCGAGCGCGCGAACCACCGAGGCGATCTCCAGCACGACCGGGACCGTCCGCAGCGCCTTGGCCAGCCCGCCCGCGCCCGTCGTCTCCTGCCCCACGCACCCGCAGCGCGGCGGCAGCGTCTCGTCCACCTCCCGCGCCGCCTGCCCGCCCACCCTGAGCTGGAACAGCACCACCTGCGCCCCCGCGACCCCCTCCTCCACCGAGGAGGTGGCCAGCACGCGCGCCGGATGCCCCGCGTGCGCCAGCATCCGCCGCGACACGCCCGCCACCAGCTCCAGGCGCGCGGCATCGGGATCAATCAGGGCGATCTCCGTCACCGGCAGCTCGTCGCGCAACCGCGCGAAGCCGTCGACCAGCTCAGGCGTGTACGTCGAGCCGCCCCCGACCACGGCCAGTTTCAACCCTTCACTCCCGTCAAAGTCACGCCCTCGATGAACACTCGCTGGGCGAAGAAGAACATGATGATCACCGGTGCGGTCACCAGCAGCGTGGCGGCCATGGTGAGGTTCCACTGCACGCTGTGGAACGCCTTGAACGTGGCCAGGCCGAGCGACAGCGTCAGGTGGTCCTGTTCGACGCCGGCGTACAGCAGCGGCCCGTAGTAGTCGTTCCAGCAGTAGAAGAACTGGAACAGGGCGACCGCCGCGATGGCCGGGCGGGCCATCGGCAGGATCACCCTGATGAGGGTCGTGAGGTCGGAGCAGCCGTCCACCCTGGCCGCGTCGGTGTAGTCGCGCGGGATCGTGACCAGGAACTGCCGCAGCAGGAAGATCGAGAACGCGTCCCCGAGCAGCATCGGCAGGATCAGCGGCCACAGGCTGTCCGTCAGCCCCAGCCGCGCCCACACCAGGTAGATCGGCACCGCGATGACCTGCGGCGGCAGCATCATCGCGGTGATCACCAGCAGGAACGCCAGCCGCCGCCCCGGAAAGCGGAACTTGGCCAGCGCGTACGCCACCGGCACCGACGACACCACGGTGAACACCGTCCCGAGCACGGCGTACATGAGCGTGTTGGCCGTCCACCGCAGCAGCATCGACTTCTCGAACACCACGGCGAAGTTGTCCCAGTTCCAGCTGCGCGGCCAAAGGTCGCTGGTCAGCGCCTGCTGGTCGGTCATCAGCGCGGTCAGCGCGATGAACACCACCGGCGCCAGGAACATCAGCGCCAGCGCGATGGCCAGCGCGTGCGTGGCGATCCACACCAGCACCCGCCGCCTGCGGGCCCGGACCCCGTCCCGCCGGGCGTGCGCGGCCGGCGGACGGGACGGCGCGGTGCCCGGGTCGGCGATCGTGGCGCTCATGACGCCTCCTCGGCCCGGCGGAACTGCCGCAGCAGGATCAGTGTGAAGACCATCGAGGTGGCGAACAGCAGCAGCGCCAGCACGCACGCGTACCCCATGGAGAAGTCGCGGAAGCCGACCTGGAACAGCCACTGCGGCAGCGTCAGCAGCGACTCGTCCGGGTAGCCGGGCGAGAACGAGCTGCCCGGCGAGTCGGTCTCGCCCGAGGCCACCCGGGAGGCGATCATCGCCTGCGTGAAGTACTGCAGGGCGTAGATGACGTTCGTGACCAGGGAGAACATCAGCACGGGCGCGATCGCGGGCAGCGTCACGCTGCGGAACTGCCGCCACGGGCCCGCCCCGTCGATGGCTGCCGCCTCGTACAGGTGCTTGGGCACGTCCAGCAGCGCCGCCATGAAGATCACGACGAGCTGGCCGCAGCTCCACAGCGACAGCAGCGTCAGGCTCGGCTTCGACCAGGCCGGGTCGCCGAACCAGTCGGGCCCCTGGATGCCGAACAGGGCCAGGAACTGGTTCCACGGCCCGGTCGCCGGGTTCATCAGGAAGACGAACGTGATCGTGCCGGCCGCCATCGGCACCAGCGACGGCAGGTAGAAGATCGTGCGGAACAGCCCGACGCCGGCCTTGAGGC
Source organism: Nonomuraea sp. JJY05 (assembly GCF_043496855.1). Classification (NCBI taxonomy): domain Bacteria; kingdom Bacillati; phylum Actinomycetota; class Actinomycetes; order Streptosporangiales; family Streptosporangiaceae; genus Nonomuraea; species Nonomuraea sp. JJY05. The sequence goes on along the minus strand of NZ_JBIEIS010000055.1, from coordinate 68,676 downwards.
GCACCACGAGCTGCGCCAGCGCCAGCGAGCACAGCACGGTCGCCGGCACCATGATGAGCACCAGCCACAGCGTGTTCTTCGCCGAGGTCAGCACCCGGGGGTCCTGGAACAGGTAGCGGTAGTTGTCCAGGCCGGCGAACTCGAGGGTGTACATGTCGTAGCGGTGGAAGGAGAAGTACACGGTGGACAGCAGCGGGTAGACGAAGAAGATCGACACCCCGGCGATCCACGGCGACAGCCACACGAGGGCCCGCAGGCCCTCGCGGCGCCGCCACACGTCGGCGAGCGCGGCCACCTCAGCCCCCGGACAGCTTCAGCTTGTCGTCGATCTGCTTGTCCACGCCCTTCAGCCCGGCGTGGAGGTCGGGTACGGAACCCTTCTCCCACTTGGTCATGAACGTGCTCATGACCTCCTGGTTGAAGACGCTGTTCACGCTGGCGGGGATGGTCGAGGTCTTCGGGTGGGCGAAGATGTTCAGGAACGTCGCGAAGTTGGCGTCCTTGGCCAGCTCGGGGGACTCCATCGACGCCTTCGTCGTGGGCACGTTGCGCAGCGCGTTCGACAGCGTCACCAGCGAGGCGGTGTCGGTGGCGAGGTGCTTGACCAGCTCCCACGCCTGCTGCGGGTGCTTGGCGCCCTTCGGCACGCCGATCACGGTGCCCGCGGTGAAGCCGCTGCCGTACAGGTCGGGCCGGTCGTCGGCGACGGGCAGGGGAGCGGTGCCGTAGTCGAGGTCCTTCGCCTCGTTGGCGATCATGGCGTTACGCCACTCGCCGTCCAGGACCATGGCCACCTTGCCCTGGTAGAACGGGTGCTTGGCGCCCCACTCGTCGCCCAGGCCCTTGCGGAACTTCTCCAGGTTGGCGTAGCCGTACCAGTCGACGAGCTCCTTCTGCCAGGTCAGCAGCCGCTTCCAGGCCGGGTCGGCGCCGATGGCCGAGGTGCCGTCGTCGTTGTACCACCTGGCGCCCACCATGGGGGCCAGGTGGGTGGGGCTGTTCTCGTAGTACTGGACGCTCGGGATGAACCCGGCCACCTTGATCGTGCCGTCGGCGTCGCGCACGGTGAGCTTCTTGGCCAGCGCGGTCAGCTCGCTCAGCGTCTTGGGCGGCTGGCTGCCCTTCATCAGCGCCTTGTTGTAGTAGAGCCCGTACGCGTCCGCCAGCAGCGGCAGCGTGCACTGCTTGCCCTCGAAGCCCGAGTACGAGCGCGCCACCTCGGGCAGCACCGACAGGTCGATCCCGTCCTGCTTGATCACCGGAGTGAGATCCTGGAACGATCCCGACCTGCACCATTGGGCAACGCTGTCGGTGGTGAACGAGGCCGCCACGTCCGGCGCGTTCCCGCCCCGGATGGCCTGGGTGATCTGGTCGTCCTGCACGTTCTTGACGGCCTTCACGGTGATCTGGGGGAACTTCTTGTTGAAGCCCGCGATGGCCTCCTCGAACGCCTTGACCTCGGCGTCCGTGGAGAACCCGTGCCACAGCTCCAGCGTGGCCGCCGGGAGCGCCTGCGAGGCCGAGCCTGAGGGCCTGGGCTGGGCGCCGAGCGACGGCCCTGCCTGTTTGTTCGCGGTGCACCCGGTCAGGGTGCAGGCGGTCAGCGCGAGAGCCGCGGCGACCGACAGAGGGACGAAGCGCACGGGGGGTGCCTCCTGCCGTGGTGGATCATGTCGGAACGGTTGAGCTGAAGACCTCTTCGCGTACGGTGGCAAGGGCCAGATCGAGGGCGCCGGCGAGGACGGGGTTGCCCTCGACGCTCGACAGCCGGACCCGGGGCTGCGGGATGGTGAGCGCGTGCAGCTCGTGTTCGACCAGCTCGCGCAGGCTCTCGCCGCCCGACAGCACGACGCCGCCGGTCAGCACGATGAGCCCCGGGTCCACGACGGACGTGATCGCGGCCAGGCCCACGGCCAGGCGGGCGGCGATGTCGCGCAGCCCCGCCCTGGCGTCGTCGGCCTTCTGGCCCTTCCCCTCGGCCGCCCGCACGGCGTTGGCGACGGCGTGCTGGAAGTCGCCGCCGCGCACGCCGTACGAGCGCAGCAGCTTCAGCACCGCCGGGCCGCCGGTGAGCGCCTGGTAGCCGTGGTTGGCGTAGCGGCCGGCCTCGCGGGCCGTCTGCGCGCCCGGGGTGGGCATGTAGCCCACCTCGCCCGCGCCGCCCGTGGCGCCCCTGTGCATCCGGCCGCCCAGCACGATGGCCGAGCCGATGCCCTCGTCGGCCCACAGCAGCACGAAGTCCTGATGGCCCTGGGCCGCCCCGTGCGCCTGCTCGGCCACCGCGACCAGGTTGACGTTGTTCTCCACGTCCACCGGCACGCCCAGGCCCGCGCTGAGCGTCGGCACCAGGTCGGGGATCTGCCAGCCCGGCACGTCCTTGGCGGCCGCGTAGCCGAGCCTGCCGGTGGACGGGTCGATCGCGGCCTGCACGCCGATCACGACCCGGCGCAGCTTGTCCGGCGGGCTCGCGCCCTCCAGGGCCGCGTTCAGGCGGTCCACCAGCTCGCCGTGGGGCCGGCGCGGGGTCGGCAGCGTGTGCTCGCCGACGATCGCGCCGGTGATGTCGGCCACCTTGGCCTCGATCCGGTCGGGCGTGACGTCGAGCGCGGCCACGTACGCCGCCGCCGGGTTGATCCGGTAGACCTCCGCCGTACGCCCCGGCAGGCCCTCCCTGATGCCGTCGAGCACCACCAGCCCGGCCTCCTGCAACCGGGCGAGGAGCTGGGACGCCGTCGGCTTGGACAGCCCGGTGAGGGTGCCGATCTCGGGGCGGGTCAGCGGGCCGCGTTCGAGGAGTGCCTGCAGGGCGGCGCGATCATTGATGGCACGTAGCAGACTGGGGGTCCCCGGTACCGGACCGCTCACGGATGGGCTCCTTGCGCGAGTTAGGAAACTTTCCTAACTCGGAACATAGGGAGTCGGGCTCCGTGGGTCAAGAGCCGGATGCGGGTGAAACCAAGCCGTAACAAGGAAAGAGATGGAGGGAGAAAGCAGGTGAGAGTGCCTCAACAGGCGTGCTAATGTCGTCGTTTGTCGTAACAACAAGCAGAATGGCCCGGAGTGTCTCATTAACCACAATAACGGTCAGGCGGCAACTCGTCAAACAGAGCTCGCCAGGGAGCAGGCGTACGTCACCCGACTCTACGACCGCCTCGACGAGCTGCGCGAGCGTACCCAGCGCCAGCTCAAGGAGGTGCTGGCCACGGGCGCCGTCGGCACGATGCAGAACAGGTCGGAGCGCGACACCTTCGCCGACATGTACGCCTCCAGGCTCGCCCGGCTCTGGGCGGTCGAGCGCGGCCTGGTTTTCGGTCGCCTCGATCACGTCGACGAGGGCCGGCTGTACATCGGCAAGCTCGGCATGACCGACGACGAGCAGCTGCGCCTGCTCATCGACTGGCGCGCGCCGGTCGCGCAGCCGTTCTACCGTGCCACCCCGGCCGCTCCGATGGGCGTGACCAGGCGCCGCCACCTGCAGACCAAGGGTCGCTCCGTGATCGGCGTCGACGACGACCTGCTCGACCTCGACTCGCTCACCGACGACGACCGCGCCACGCTCAACGGCGAGGCGGCCCTGCTGGCCGCGCTCGACGAGCGGCGCACCGGCCGCATGCGCGACATCGTGGCGACCATCCAGGCCGAGCAGGACCGCGTCATCCGCAGTGACCTGAACGGCGTGCTGGTCGTCCAGGGCGGACCCGGCACCGGCAAGACGGTCGTCGCGCTGCACCGCGCCGCCTACCTGCTCTACACCCACCGCGAACGGCTCGAGCGCCGCGGCGTGCTCATCCTCGGGCCCAACCTCACCTTCCTGCGCTACATCGAGCAGGTGCTGCCCTCGCTCGGCGAGACCGACGTGCTGCTGTCCACGGTCGGGGAGCTGTACCCGGGCGTGACCGCCACCGCGCGGGAGCGGCCCAAGGTGGCCGCGCTCAAGGGCGACGCGCGCATGGCCGAGGTGATCGCCAAGGCCGTACGCGACCGGCAGCGGGTGCCGCGCAAGCCCGTCGAGCTCACCATCGGGCGCATCACGCTCACCATCGACCGTTCCATGCTCGACGCCGCGCGCAACAAGGCCACCCGCTCGCGCCGGCCGCACAACCAGGCGCGCGCCGTGTTCGTCCGGTCGCTGCTGAACGCCCTGGCCAGGCAGCAGGCCCGCAAGATCGGCAAGGGGCTCATCGACGACGACGAGCTGGCCGACCTGCGTGAGGAGCTGCGTACCGAGCCGGTGGTCAAGTCCGCGCTCAACCGGCTCTGGCCGTACCTGACGCCGCAGCGGCTGCTGCTCGGCCTGTACGGCTCCCCGGAGCGCCTCGGCTACGCCGCCTCCGACCTGAGCCCGCAGGAACGCGCCCTGCTGCGGCGTGACGGCGGCGAGTGGACCGAGTCGGACGTGCCGCTGCTGGACGAGGCCGCAGAGCTGCTCGGCGAGATCGACGAGCAGGTGCTGCGGGCCAGCGCGATGCAGGCCGAGGAGGAGCTGGCCGCCGCCCGGCAGGCCGAGGAGCGCGAGCGCGAGGCCGAGCTCGCCTACGCCCGCGAGGTGCTGGAGCTGACCGGGCTGTCCGACGTCATGGAGGCCGAGCGCCTGGCCGAGCGCCAGCGCGGCGAGGGTCCCTACCTCACCACCGCCGAACGCGCGGCGGCCGACCGCACCTGGGCCTACGGGCACGTGATCGTGGACGAGGCGCAGGAGCTGTCGCACATGGCGTGGCGGGCGGTCATGCGGCGCTGCCCGACGCGGTCGATGACGATCGTCGGGGACATCGCGCAGACCGGGTCGGCGGCCGGGGCGCGGTCGTGGGAGGAGGTCCTCGATCCGTACGTGGCCGGGCGGTGGCGGCAGGAGCGGCTCACCGTCAACTACCGCACGCCGGTGGAGCTGATGGCGGTGGCCGCCCGCGTGCTGGCGACCATCGATCCCGCTTTGGAGGCGCCCACGTCCGTGCGCGAGCTCGGCGTGGAGCCGTGGTCGGCGCCGCTGTCGGCGCTGGCGGAGCTGGCCAAGGCCGAGGTGGGGGAGGGCGGCAAGGTCGCCGTGGTGGTGCCGGACGCGCTGCTGGAGCGGCTGGGCGCGGAGGTGGCCGCCACGGTGTCGGGCGCGGTGGTGGTGGCGCCCGGTCCGGGCCGCGGCGGCAACCCGGGATCCGGGGCGGGACGTACGGCGCCTCAGTCCGGCACGGGTCCGGGCGGGGCGGTGGCGGGGTCCGGCACAGGCTCGGCCGGAGCGGCGGCGGGGTCCGGCACGGGTCCGGGCGGGGCGGCGGCGCACTCCGGCACGGGTCCGGGTGGGGTGGTTGCGACGGGCGTGGGGCGGGCCGGGGCGGCGGCGGCACTCGACGCGCCGGTGGCCGTGATGGGGGTGGCCGACGCGAAGGGGCTGGAGTTCGACTCGGTGATCGTGGCCGAGCCCGACCTCATCGCCGCCCAGTCGCCACGAGGCCCGAGTGACCTGTATGTTGCTCTCACCCGTGCCACGCAACGGCTCGGAGTGGTGCACGAGCGGCCGCTGTCGCAGGCTCTGAGGGGCTTGCCGAGCCGCTCCCCGGCGTCGGCAAATGACCTTTGACCGGCTTACGCCCCATGCCCTACCTGCGAAAACTTGATGTTTCTGCTGATCGGGACACGGTTGACATCTGAGGTGGAGTCGGTAGTTTGCTGCGCAGTCCAGCACGGGACTTGGCCGGTTGGCCGTCTCTGACATCGTCGGATCCTGCGTCCGTGACGGAGTGTGACTCCGTCCACACAGCCAGGTGCAGGGCCGTCGGTCCGTCGAGTCGGGGCACCCCAACCGGGCGGGGGGTTGGACCCGGGACGGGTCCGGGAGCCCAGTAGACAACGGAATTCCGAGCTCGCCGCCGACGAGACGGGTCCGGTCCGAAGGGTTTCCGGGCCCTCTTCCCGCTCTCGTGCGCAGGACCGACATGTGCGCCGGGTGGTCCCGTAGGCCGCGGGATCACCCTGCCGCCTCCCGGCGTGAAACGCCGATTCCTTCGATCTTCCGGCACTGCGCTGGCTCCGGGCGCCCCTGCGGGGCGGTAGCGTTTTCGCAAGCAGGCGTGCGATTCGGCGGAGGAGACCCCGGAGTGGTTCAGGAGAGAACGAGCCTACCGCCCACCCCCGGGCGCGAGCCGGCTCGTGCCGACCCCCCCCCCCCCCCCCCCCCCCCCCCCCCCCCCCCCCGACGCCCCGGACGCGGCGCTCGCCGACGGCCCCGAGCCCACGCCACCGTCCACCGCCGCCCCTGCCCGCGAAGGCTCGCCCGAAGGGACACCTTCCCCCGGCGCCGCATCGCCCACCGCCTCCACGCCTGACCCCGATACGCCATCCGCCGCCGCGCCTGCGCTCGACGCCGCGTCCGCTGTCGCGTCCGCGTCCGACCTTGCGCCTGCGCCTGAGGGGGCGCCCACGACCCCGGCGGCGTCGCCTACCGCGGCCCGCCCCGTGTCGTCACCCGTGCCCGAAGCCGCGGCTGCCCCTTCCGGTGCCACGCCCGCCTCCGATGCGGCGTCGTCCGCCGCCGCCCGCCCCGCTTCGCCATCCGACCCCGGAGCCGCGCCTGCCTCTCCCGACGCCGCGCCCGTGTCCGAGGGGGCGGCTGCGCCCGCTGCAGCCGCGCCCGAGACGGCGGGTCCGGGCCGCGGGGAGCGGGAGCCGGGGCGGGTGCTGTCGGCCCGCGTGGTGGCGGGTGTGGCCGGCGGGGTGGCGCTGTACACCGCGTTCCCGTCGCTCAACTGGTGGCCGGCCGCCCCGATCGGCGTCGGGCTGATCGTCGCGGCGCTCCACGGCACCCGGCCCAGGAGGGCCGCCTGGCTCGGCTATCTGATCGCCCTGGTGTTCCTGCTGCCCACCCTGGCCTGGGTGCGCCCCATCGGGGACGACGTCTGGCTGATGCTGGTCGCCACGGAGAGCGTCTTCTACGCCGTCATGGCCGCCCTGGCCGCGCTGGTGTTCAGGCTGCGGGCGTGGCCGTTGTGGTTCGGCGGGCTGTGGGTGGCCATGGAGTGGGCCCGCAGCCAGGTGCCCATCGGCGGGTTCCCGTGGGCGCGGCTGGCGTTCAGCCAGAGCGAGTCCCTGTTCACCCAGTACGCCGCGCTGGGCGGCGCGCCGCTGGTGTCGTTCGCCGTGGCCGTGAGCGGCGCCCTGCTGGCCTACGCGGCCCTGGCACGGCCCAAGGGCGAGGGCGCGTGGCGCAGGGCGGTTCCGGCGGCGCTGGCGCTGGCCGTGCCGGTCCTGACGCTGGCGCTGCCGAGGCCGGGCGACGAGGGGCGGACGGTCAACGTCGGCATCGTCCAGGGGAACGTCCCGGGAAGGGGCATGGGCTTCCTGGGGGACGAGCCCGCCGTTGTCCTGAAAAATCATGCCAACGAGACGAAGCGCCTGGCCCAGGCCGTACGTGAAGGAAAGCTCCCCAAGCCCGACGCGGTCGTCCTCCCCGAGAACTCCACCGACATCGACCCCTACCAGGACCCGTACGCCCGGGAGATCATCCAGGACTCCGTCCGCGACGTCGGCGTCCCCACGCTGATCGGAGCCGTGGTCGCGATCGGCGAGGATTCCCGCGCCACCCGCAGCCTCGTCTGGGACCCGGTGACCGGCCCCGGCGCCTATTACGACAAGCAGCATCTGGTGCCGTTCGGGGAGTACACGCCGTTCAAGGACATCGTCCTGGCCCTGTGGGAGCGGGCGAGCCTGGTCGGACGGCAGTCGGTCCCGGGGGACAGGCCGGGCGACCTGAAGCTGGGCCCGATCACGATCGGCGCGGTCAACTGCTACGAGGTGGCCTACGACGACACCGTGCGCGGCACCGTACGCGCCGGCGGCACCGTCCTGGCGATGCAGGCCAACAACGCCACGTACGCGCTGTCGAATCTGCCGACGCAGCAGCTGGCCATGTACAAGCTGCGCGCGGTCGAGCACAACAGGGCGGTCGTGGCCGCCGCCACCACGGGGATCTCCGCCTATATCCGACCTGACGGTAAGGTCTCCTGGCAGACCCGCGAACTGGTCGCGGACATGAACGTGGTCAAGGTGCCCGTACGCACCCAGGAAACGATCGCCACCGAGGTGGGCGCGCTTCCTGAGTGGGCATTGATGGTGATGGGAGCGGCGGCGGCCGGAGTCGCCGCGTGGCGGGGCAGACGGCGAGGCGATCGGATGAGGAACGACTGATGATGGAGACTCTCGGCCGGGTGCTCGTCGTCGTGCCGACCTACAACGAGCGCGACAACCTGCCCATGATCGTCGAGCGGATCCGGACGGCGCTGCCGGAGGTCCACGTGCTCGTGGCCGACGACAACAGCCCCGACGGCACCGGCGAGGTGGCCGACGGGCTGGCCGACGGCGACGACCACGTCCACGTCCTGCACCGGGAGGCCAAGCAGGGCCTCGGCGCGGCGTACATCGCCGGGTTCCGCTGGGGGCTTCGGGAGGGCTACGACATCCTGGTCGAGATGGACGCCGACGGCTCCCACCAGCCCGAGGAGCTGCCCAAGCTGCTCGAGGCGCTGGCCGACGGCGCCGACCTGGCGATCGGGTCGCGTTACGTGCCCGGCGGCAAGGTCGTCAACTGGCCGCACCGGCGCGAGCTGCTGTCCAAGGGCGCCAACCTCTACACCCGGGTGATGCTCGGACTGCCCGTGCGCGACGCGACCGCCGGGTTCCGCGCCTACCGCGCCGCCACCCTGGAGAAGGTGGGCCTGTCCGGCGTGGAGTCGCAGGGCTACTGCTTCCAGGTCGACCTCACGCTGCGCACGTCCAGAAACGGGCTGCGGGTGGTGGAGGTGCCCATCACGTTCGTGGAGCGTACGGTGGGCAAGAGCAAGATGAGCGGCAAGGTCATGTCCGAGGCGCTGTGGCGCATCGGCCTGTGGGGCGTCACGGGCCTGCCCAGGCGGCTGCGCGCCGGCCGCGACCAGTAGCGGCCCGGGCGGAACGCTTTGCGGCCGTCGGCCGTTGTTCCTGGTGTAACGCGCTGGTGCGGAATCGAGGAAACGATGCGGCTGCTGCTCTTCCTGGCCTTCCTGGTCGTCCCCGTCCTGGAGATCTGGCTGCTCATCCAGGTCGGTTCGGTGATCGGCGGGCCCGCGACCGTGGCCCTGCTCATCGCCGACAGCCTGCTCGGCGCCTGGCTGGTACGCCGTGAGGGCCGCAGGGCCTGGCGGGCGCTCCAGGAGGCGATCGGGTCCGGCCGGATGCCCGAGCGCGAGCTGGCCGACGGCGGCCTGGTCCTGGTGGGCGGCGCGCTGCTGCTGACGCCGGGCTTCTTCACGGACGTCTTCGGGTTCCTGTGCATCCTGCCGTTCACGCGGCCTATGATGCGCCGCCTGGGCGCCTGGTTCTTCGAGCGCCGGGTCAAGCGGCTGGCCGCGAGCTCCCCGTACGCGAACCTCTTCCCGTCCCACCAGGACGTGAAGGTGCCGGACGGCGGGCGCGTGGTGCACGGCGAGGTCATCCGCGAGGACCGCGACTGACCGTCCCGGTATGGGGCATGCGTTCGGGATCTGACGACCCCCGGGAGGACGCATGCCTTACGTGGACAGGATCGCCGAGCCATGGGGGACGCGGACGCCGTACGGGCCGGGAGAGCCCTGGCCGGTCCGCGTCGACTCCTTTCTCGAGAGCGGGCTGCGCGCGCAGGACGTGGAGCGCTGGGTGCAGAGCGCGACGATCCTGCACAGCAACGGTGACGGCCTGGACATCGCGGTCAAGGACGGACGTGTCGTCGGGGTGCGCGGGCGCGCCCAGGACCGCGTCAACCACGGCCGCCTCGGCCCGAAGGACCTGTACGGCTGGCAGGCCGTCAACGCGCCCGACCGGCTCGTACGCCCTCTCGTCCGCGAGAACGGGCGCCTGGTCGAGACCGACTGGGACACCGCGATGGACCGCGTGGCCGGCCACGTCAGGCGGCTCCTCGACGAGCAGGGCCCCAGCGCGATCGGCTTCTACACCACCGGCCAGCTGTTCCTGGAGGAGTACTACACGCTCGCGCTGATCGCGCACGGCGGCATCGGCACCAACCACCTGGACGGCAACACCCGCCTGTGCACGGCGACGGCGGCGGCCGCGCTCAAGGAGTCGTTCGGCTGCGACGGTCAGCCCGGCTCCTACACCGACGTCGACCATGCCGACGTGATCGCCCTTTACGGGCACAACGTCGCCGAGACGCAGACCGTCCTGTGGGCGCGGATCCTCGACCGGCTCGCCGGCCCGAACCCGCCCGTCCTCGTCTGCGTGGACCCGCGCGAGACCCCGGTGAGCCGGGCCGCCGCCGTGCACCTGGCCAACCGCCCCGGCACCAACGTCGCCCTGATGAACGGCCTGCTCCACGAGATCCTCGCCAACGGCTGGATCGACGAGCGGTACGTGCGCGATCACGTGGTCGGCTTCGAGGAGCTCGAGAAGCGGGTGCACGACTTCCCGGTGGAGGAGGCCGCGAGGATCTGTGACGTGCCCGCGGACGCGCTGCGCGAGGCCGCCCGCCTGATCGGCACGGCGCGGCGCCTGCTGTCCACCGTCCTGCAGGGCTTCTACCAGGCGCACCAGGCGACCGCCGCCGCCGTCCAGGTGAACAACGTCCATCTGGTACGCGGCATGCTCGGCCGGCCCGGCTGCGGCGTGCTGCAGATGAACGGCCAGCCCACCGCCGAGAACACCCGCGAATGCGGCGCCGACGGCGACCTGCCGGGTTTCCGCAACTGGTCGAACGACGCCCACGTGCGCGACCTGGCCCGCGTCTGGAACGTCGACCCCATGGACATCCCGCACTACGGGCCGCCGACCCACGCCATGCAGATGTTCCGTTACGCGGAGGAGGGCTCGATCCGCTTCCTGCACGTGACGGGGACGAACCCGGCGGTGTCGCTGCCCGAGCTGGCGCGGATCCGGTCGATCCTCGCGCAGGAACGGCTGTTCCTCGTCGTGCAGGACATCTTCCTGACCGAGACCGCGCAACTGGCCGACGTGGTGCTGCCCGCCGCGACCTGGGCGGAGAAGACCGGCACGTTCACCAACACCGACCGCACCGTGCACCTGTCGGACAAGGCCGTCGAACCGCCCGGCGAGGCCCGCCCGGACCTCGACATCTTCCTGGATCTCGCGCGCCGGCTGGACCTCCGCGACAAGGACGGCGCGCCGCTGGTGAAGTGGAGCGACGCCGAGGGGGCGTTCGAGGCCTGGAAGGAGTGCTCGCGCGGCCGTCCGTGCGACTACAGCGGCCTGTCCTACGCGCGGTTGCGCGGAAGTGGCGGCGTCCAGTGGCCGTGCGACGACGGTCACCCGGAAGGGACCGAGCGCCTGTACGCCGACGGCCGGTTCTGGAGCGCCCCGGACTACTGCGAGGACTACGGACGCGATCTGGTCACGGGAGCGCCGCTGTCGGACATCGAGTACAAGGCGCTCAACCCCGACGGCAAGGCGATCATCAAGGCCGCCGAGTACGTGCCGCCGCACGAGCAGCCGGACGGCGACTTCCCGTTCTGGCTGACGACCGGGCGTACCATCTACCACTTCCACACCCGGACGAAGACCGCGCGGGCGCCCCAGCTCCAGCAGGCGGCCCCGGAGCCGTGGGTGGAGATGTCCCCGCCGGACGCCTCACGCCTGGGCTTCGCCGAGGGCGACGTGCTGGAGGTGGCCACGGCCCGGGGTTCGGTTCGGGCCCGGCTGCGGGTCACCGCGATGCGCGACGGGGTGATCTTCCTGCCGTTCCACTACGGCTACTGGGACCGCCCCGACGGGACCGGGCCAGGGGAGTCGCCCGGGCGGGCCGCCAACGAGCTGACGATCACGGAGTGGGACCCGGCCTCCAAGCAGCCCGTCTTCAAGACCGCCGCGGCTCGGGTCTCGCTGGTGATGGCCGGTTCCGGCGCCCCGTCCCCGGCGCCGACCACCGCGGCGGCCCGTCCCGTCTCCGCCGACGTCCCCGAGACGGCCGGAGGCGCCGCCGCCCAGGCCGAGGAGGCCATGTGATGAAGATCGACCTGGTGATCCGTGAGCTGCACCGCTCGGAGAACGAGCTGGCCCACCTGCTGCTGCGGATGACGGAACGGCACAAGAGCGACCACGAGACGTACCACGTCGCCCGGGACCTGGCGGGCTGGTGCCACGACCACGTCCGCGACCTGGCGGAGGCGGGCAAGGACTTCGGCCTGGACCTGGACCCCTCCCATGACGTCTCCGTGGCGGAGCGCCTGCGCGAGAAGGCCGCGGAGTGGCTCGGCCGTCGCTCCGAGCCCGGCCTGTCACTGCTGGCCGACCTGCGCCACCTGTACCTGGCGGCGTCGGAGGTGTCCCTGGACTGGGAGCTCCTGGCGCAGGCCGCGCAGGCGGCGAAACAGCAGGAACTGCTCGCGCTGGCGCAACGCTGCCATCCGCAGACGCTGCGGCAACTACGGTGGGCGAACGCCCGCCTCAAGGACTCGGCCCCCCAGGCCCTGCTGTCCTGATCACCGTGCCGGCGCGAGGTCCGGCCGCCGATCGCACGCGCGGCCCGCCCTTCGTACAGCGGGCATGAAGAAACCCCCGGGCGGGTAGCCCGGGGGTTTCACCGTGAGAGGAGGTCAGGCGCTCTTTCGACGCTGGGCCCGCAGAACCGCGAGCCGCTCGTTGAGCACCTCCTCAAGATCTTCGATCGACCGCCGCTCCAGGAGCATGTCCCAGTGTGTCCGCGGGGGCTTGACCTTCTTGGACTCCGGCTGCTCGCCGTCCACGCGTACCGCGGTCACGCCGCACATGCGGCACTCCCAGGTCGCGGGGATCTCGGCCTCGGCTGCAAGCGGAACCTCGAAGCGATGGCCCTTAGGACAGGTGTAGGACACCTCCTGGCGCGGGGCCAGATCCGTGTTACGGTCGTTCTCGTAGCTGGTTGCCCCGAGCCGGGTGCCACGAAGCGCGCGCTCGCCCATGTCTAAATGCCTCCTACAGGGCCCCCTTGCGTGGGGGGTCTGTCTCCCACGGTGTCTAACGCTTGGTACCGTGATGGGATTCCCACCCGCGGGGTGATCCAATCGCGCTTGGGGCCGCCGGTTCTTCACACGGTCGCCGATCGGGCCCGCCTCCCGGCCGTGACCAGGGCCGTCGCCAGCCAGAGCGCGCCAATCATGATCAGCACGCCGTGCGCGATCCGCAGCGGATACGGGGCGAAGAACTGCGGGATGAACAGTACGAACCCCATCGCCAGGGCCGTCCCGCTCCACTTGGGCAGTGTTCCGGACCGCCAGACGGAAATCGCGGCCATGACCGCGCCGACGGCCAGAACGAGCAGCCCCACGGCGAACATGGTGATCGCGACGGGCCCGTACCTGAACTCCTCGGCTAGCCCCATCAGCGCAGGCGCCTGGTCCTGGAGGGAACGCCGGGCGATCACGTTCAGGCCGAAGTCCTCGGCGCCGTAGTACGGGAGCGTCAGACCCGCGCCCACCCAGGTCACGGCGGCGGCCCGCAGGGAGAGGCGGTCGCCGAGCACCTGGTGCAGCCCGAGCACGGCCAGGCCGAGCAGCACGAAACCGAGCATGGCGGCCGCGTGCCCGGCGACCCACGCGGTGGAGGCCATGGCCGCGGCGTCGTCGCCGGAGGGGCGGATGGCGGGATAGGCGAGGAAGAGGATGCCGGCGGCGGCGAAGGCTGCGGAGGTGAGCCTGGGGGCCATCAATGCTCCTTGAAGAGGGCGTTGCTCTTTAGTGAGAGCAATGCTCTCTCTTTGGAGAGATGATGTCAAGAGCAGTGCTCTCTGTTTGGATCGGTGACCCTCCAGGCTGGTGCATGCGTGGCGTGGCGGGGGCTCTCCTGCGGCTTGGCCGGGCTTCCTGGTCCCCAGCGGGCGTGACTATCGTCCTTCCGAAGCCCGAAGCCCGAAGCCCGAAGCCCGAAGCCCGAAGCCCGAAGCCCGAAGCCCGAAGCCCGAAGGGCAGGGGGCCTGGAGTAGGGGTGGGGTCGGGGGCGGCGGCGTGGGATGGGCGGCGTGGGAAAGGCGATTGAGAGGGACGGACCCTAGCTGGGGCGCCTGCGCGTCAGAAGTGGGACCAAAGTCCTGTCGCCGAAACGGGTCATCGCCGCCAGGGGCTTGACGGCAGCGGCGATGAGCCAGGGGAGCCCCGGTTTGCCGGTGGTCCGCGCCAGGCCGGGGCCAAGTGCGGCCATCATCGCCGTCAGCCCCGGCAGAGGCCGGATCCACATGGTGATCTCCTTGATCAGCCCGTCCTCGCCCACCTCGACCAGCGCCGCCTCGTGGATCTCCTGGCGTCCCAGCCGAGCGGTCGCGGTCAGGGTCCGCGTGCGTTCGTCGCCGATGTCCTTCTGGTAGCGCAGGTCGGACAGCACGTCGAACACGACCGAGAACAGCTCCCGTATCTGCTCCTTGCCCTGGAAGGCGGCATTGGCGCTGAGCGGCGAGCGGAAGACCACATCGTCGGCGAGCGTGGCGAGGAGGGCGTCGACGTCGTGCGCCTCGCCTGCCCGCCGGTAGGCGGCCGCAGGTGAGTCCTGAATGTGAACTGTCATGGGTTCACTTTATCAACCCACTATCCTGGATCCGTGAACAGGTTCGGTGAGATGCACTGCTCCATCGCTCAGGCCGTCGGCGTGGTGGCCGAGCCGTGGACACCGCTGATCCTGCGCGACCTGTTCCTGGGCCTGTGCAGGTTCGACGACCTGGCAGAGGATCTGGGCATTTCGCGCAACCTCCTGACTCGTCGCCTGGAGCATCTGGTGGCGGCCGGTGTGGTCGAGAAGCGGCCGTACCAGGAACGTCCTGTACGCCACGAGTACGTCCTCACCGAGGCGGGCCGCGACATCGTGCCGGCCCTGCTGACGCTGATGGCTTGGGGCGACCGCTGGTCCACGCCGCCGGGCGGCCCGCCCGCGCTCCTGGTGCACTCCTGCGGCGAGCGCTTCACCCCGGTCGTCACCTGCCCCCACTGCGGCGGCGAGGCCACCGCGGACACGGTCTCAGCCGTAGGCGGCCCAGGCGCGGCCCAGGGCCTAGGCACCATGCTCCTCGCAGCACCATCGCGACCAGACAGCCGCCGTCGACCGTAACCGGCCGCACACGGCCGCAACTGGACTGAGCCTGCGAACGTCCCGATGAGGACGCCGGCCGCACCGTCGTGCTTGAGCACATGCCTGGGCGCCGCGACCAGATCACCGGCCGCAAGGTTGCTCCCTGAGCGCACCCCTGGGTGCCGCGACAAGATCACTGGCCGCACCGGTGCGTCCGGAGGGCATGCCTGAGTCCTGCGACCGGATGCCGGCCGCACGGTTGTCCCCGGAGGGCATGCCTGGGCGCCGCGACCAGAACATCGGCCGCAGCATCGTGCCAGCAGTCTGTCCATGGCTGTCGCCATCAGAGGCGCGCGGATGGCCACGATCGAAGTGCCGCCGCTTCCGGGATGGAGGCGGCCGCCTGTTGATGAGAGACCTCTCATCCGCCGCTAACGAAGGCGCCATCGTGGGCCCGCAGGCTGAGACCCGGCAGCGTACGGGACGACCGACGGGAGACGCCGATGAGACGGGGACCACGATGGCTCCTGCTGGCCATCACCGTCGCACTCGTCCTGGTGGGCGCTATGACGGCACTGTCGGGGCGGCGGAATGCCCGGATGGCGATGCCGTTCGGCATGGTCCAGATCGCCGCTGGCTCCGCGGATGACCACGGAGGCGATGACCATGACAGGGAGGGTGACGATGGGGGCGACGGAGTGGCGCACACCGGTCCGGCGAGGGTCCGCCCAGGTGAGGGCTCAAGACCAGGCGAGGGATCGCAGGCTCCCTCCGACGGGGGACGGTCACAGGCCAGCGCGCGGGTACGACCGTCGCCCTCCAACGGTTCTGAGGGTGGCGAGGGACAGGATGCTTCACCCGGCCCCGGGCCTGCGCGCGCCGCTGACGGGACACGCACCTCCCGCGGCGCCACAGGGTCACTCACACCGCAGGCCGGCGGACAGCCGCAGATACGCGACGGAGGCTCACTGGCGCACAGCAGGCCGTATTTACAGCCCCCAGGCGGACCGGATTCACAGGCGTCGGGTGTCGCCGCTTCGCCGGCCCGGAACAACGAAAGCGGACAAGTGCCACTCGGCGACGGAGGCCCACAGACGCCGCCCAACGAGGTCCCGCCCTCCGACGCGGCGTCACAGCCTCGAGACGGTGCCATGCTTACCCGAGAGCCCGGCCATTCCGACGGCTCGACCATGCGGCCTGACAGCCCAGGCTCGCCGCCCGACGCCATGGGCCGGTCGCCTTGTGATGCCGGTTCACCGCTTGGCCCCGCGGGCTGGTCGCCTGGTGAAGCCGGTTCGTCAACTTGCGGTGCGGGTCTGCCGTCTGTTGCGGGAGGCTCGGTGTCCGGCGGTGTGGACCGCTCGCATGGTGGCGGAGGTTCGCTGTCTGGAGGTGCGGGCCGGCCGTCTGGTGGGGGAGGTTCGCTGCCCGGCGGTGTGGACCGCTCGCATGGTGGCGGAAGCTTGCCGCTTGGCGGTGCGGGCTGGTCGGCTGATGGCGCAGGCTCGCCGCCTGCGGGTGTGGGCTGGTCGCCTGACGGTGGGAAGTGGCCGTCAGATGCCGAGGGCTGGGGGGCGCTGGAGGGCCGTGGAGACTGGCCGTCGCCCGAGGGCACCCAGGGGTGGCCGCCCTCGCACGACGTTGACGACGAGGCGGCTCACCCCGGCGACGACGGCTCGTCCGTTCTGCCCGGCACCGACGGCTGGCCGGCGTCACCTGGCGACGGAGACTCGCCGACCCCGGACGGATCCCTGCCGCGCGGTACGGGCACGCCAGGCGAGGCGGGTCCCGATTCCGGGCGCACCACCGGCGACTCGTACGGGAACGGCCATCGGGGGTGGTGGGTGCTGTTCGCCATCGTGGGCACGGCCACCCTCGCAGGGGCGGCGTTCTGGATCGCCCACAAGCTCGGCCCCCGCCCCGACCCTCCGCCCGACCCGAGTTCCGAACCCCTGCCTGACTCCAGCCCCGATCCTCCACATGGCCCGAACGACTGACCCCTGCCCGACCGCCCGCTGGACGTCCGCAGCGGGCTGCTGTGATCGACACGTGCGCTTGGAGCGGCCGCGTGACCTGCTCGTCCTGGCATGAGCGCCTGGACGAGCCGCCTGGCTGCGCGTCCGAGAACGCGATGGGAGTGAAGCCGCCGAGCGCCAGGGACGATCCTGGAACCCCGTCGCCCATGGGGGCAGGAGGGCGCAGGCCGGCCCAGCGTGCGTCCGCGCGTGAGGACGCCTCGTGCTACCGCGCTCCAGGGAACGGCCGCACGGGGGTCGCCCGGCGGCTCAGGTCAGATGCGGTCGGGGACCTCGTTGCCGGCTTGGCGGATCGCCTTGGGGAGGTTGGTCAGGGCGAGGAGTACGAAGCCGATGACGAAGAAGATGATCATGGAGACGATGGCGATCCGGTAGCTGTTGCTCAGCTGGAGCGCGATCGTGACCGTCAGGGAGCCGATGAACGCCGAGCCCTTGTCGCTGATCTGCAGCAGGCTGAAATACTCGGCCTCCCGCCCCTTCGGGATCACCTGCGAGAACAGCGAGCGCGACAGCGCCTGCGTGCCCCCCAGCACGATCGCGATCGCGAACGCCATCAGGTAGAACTGCAGCGCCTGCCCCTCCCCGACGAACAGCGCCGCCGCCACGATCGCCGTCCACAGCACCAGGCTGGCCAGCACCGTGCGCTTGGTGCCGATGCTGCGAGCCAGCCGGCCCAGCAGCAGCGCGCCGAAGAACGCCACGAACTGCACCATCAGGATGGCCGTGATCTGCACCGTCTTGTCCAGCTTGAGTGCTTCGGAGGCGAAGGCCGCGCTGTTGCCGATCACCGTCTGCACGCCGTCGTTGTAGACCAGGTACGCCACCAGGAACAGCAGCGTCAGCGGATAGCGGCGCAGCTCGGCCAGGGTGCGGCCGAGCTGGCGGAAGCTGCCGCCGACCGAGCGCAGCGCCGTGGTCTCGTGGGTGGGCACGGGACGGTTGCGCAGCCGCAGCAGCGGAATGATCGTGAAGATCGCCCACCACAGACCGGCCGACATCATGCTGATGCGCACCGCCATGCCCTCGGCGACCCCCAGGCCCTCATGCTGCGTGTAGAGGACGAGGTTGAGGGCCAGCAGCAGGCCGCCGCCCAGGTAGCCGATGGCCCAGCCGCGCGAGGACACCCCGTCGCGCTCGGCGGGGGTGGAGATCTGCGGCAGGAACGAGTCGTAGACCACGACCGAGGAGCCGTACGCGAGGTTGGCCAGGATGAACAGCACCCCGCCCAGCATGTAGCGATCGCCCTCGACGAAGTACAGCGCCATCGTGGCCAGCGCGCCGACGTAGGCGAAGCCGCCGAGCATCTCCCGCTTGCGTCCGATGTGGTCGGCCAGCGCGCCCACCACGGGCAGCACCACGATCTGCAGGAACACCGCGATCGTCAGCGTCAGCCCGAAGAACGCGGCCGGCCTGATGTCGGCGCCGAGCACGTCGACGTACCCGAGGCCCGGATTGCTGTCGACCAGCTTGTCGAAGTCGGCCACGCACGTGTCGGAGGCGATGTTCGGGAAGTCCTTGGCGCAGGCCGCGGTCTTGGCGACCGGGATGAGGTACGGGCCGAGGAAGACCGAGATGATCGTGGTGTAGAAGGCGGAGTTGGCCCAGTCGTAGAAGTACCAGCCGCGCTGCTCGCGCCTGCGGGCTGCGGGGGAGTCGTCGAGGGCCGCGGGGGGTGCGGGTACGGGCATGGTGTCGAGTCGCTCCTATGCGGCCAGACTGCCGGGATGCCATTGGCCGCGGCGCTCCAGCACGGTGCGCAGGCCGGAGACGTTGTCGGTCATGATGCCGTCCACGCCCAGGTCGAGCAGGTGTTCCATGCGCACCGGGTCGTTGACGGTCCACACGTGCACCTGCATGCCGATGGCGTGCGCCGTACGTACCAGACTCCGGGTGGTCACCCGCAGCCCGCGGAAGCCCACCGGCACCTGCGCGCACGGGACCCCGGCGCGCGACAGGCGGGCCAGCAGGCGGCCGTAGCCGGAGGTGGACGCGGCGGCGCGCAGCGCGGCGACGCCGCGCGGGCCGAGCGCCGAGCACACTTCCCTGCTCATCGCCGCCCTGGCCAGCGTCAGCCGCTCGTCGGAGAAGGAGGTCAGGCAGATGCGGTCATAGGAGTTGGTACGCCGGATCGCCTCGGCCAGCGGCGCGATGGCGGCGGCCTCCTTGACGTCGATGTTGAAGCGGATCTCGGGCCAGGTGCCCAGCAGGTCCTCCAGCAGCGGGATCTCGTGAACCCCGCCGATACGGGCCTGCTGGACCGCCCGGTAGGGCAGCTCCGAGATGCGGCCCCGTTGGTCGGTCACCCGGTCGAGCGTGTGGTCGTGGAAGGCGAGCAGCACACCGTCGGAGGTGGCGTGCGCGTCGGTCTCCAGATAGGTGTAGCCGAGCCCGACCGCCCGCTCGAAGGCCGCGACGGAGTTTTCCGCGCCCTCGGCGGCGCCTCCGCGGTGCGCGAAGGCCAGCGGGCCCGGATGGTCGAGAAAGGCGAATCGACGGCTCAGCACGTCCTGAGTATGCCTTCCGTGGGTGAACGGTTCGGTTACGGTTCGAGGAGATTCTCCCACTCCTGGCGGCGAGCCTCGGCCAGCGCGATGGCGGCGGCCACCGCCACGTTGAAGGACCCGACCCGCCCGACCTGCGGGATGTAGCAGACGCCGTCCACGGCGTCGAGCAGGGCGGGGGAGCAGCCGTGGTCCTCGCTGCCGACCACCAGGCAGACGTCACGGCCCAGGCCGGCGCGGTGCAGCGGCACGGCCTCGGCGGTCAGCTCGATGGCCTGCACGGTGTAGCCCTGCGCCTTGGCGGCCTTGACCGCCTCTGTGGCCGGGATCGGCTCGTGCCAGGTGACCAGGCGTTCGGTGCCGAGCGCTGTCTTGCCCGCCTTGGGGTTGGTGGGCGGGGTGGCGTTGCCGGCGAGCCAGATCTCGTCCACGCCGAACGCGGCGGCGCTGCGGAAGATCGAGCCGATGTTGAACGGGCCGGTGACCGACTCGATGATCATGGCGAGGCGGTTCTCGGTGTTCCTGCGCCAGGTGCGGTTGAGCCGCTTGACGTCGGTGGGGCGCAGTTGCCTTCTCATCGGGTCACCTTCAGGATCCGGTAGGCGGCCCGGCTGGCCTCGCGGGAGGCCTGCCAGCCCTGCTCGCCGAGCCAGCGCTGCAGGGAGTCCGAGCCGAGGTGTTTCTGGACGACCAGATAGGCGACGCCGTCGGGTGTGAGCCGGGTCAGCCACCTGGTGAGCATTTCGTGCAGGGCCTGCTTCCCGATGCGGATCGCAGGGTTAGACCAGATCGCCCGGAATTTCACGTCATCTGGCACTTCGTCGACATGCACTGACCGTACTTTGTAAAGGCCCGCGGCCTCGGCATTCCTGCCGGTCAGCTCCAGGCTCCGCCGGTTCACATCGACGGCCCACACGGTCGCCTCAGGTGCCCGGGAGGCCATGGTCAGCGCGATCGGCCCGTAACCGCAGCCCAGGTCGAGCAGATCGCCCTCCTGTGGCGGCGACGGGACGGTCTCCAGCAAGATGCGCGTGCCCACATCGACCCGTTCCGGCGAGAACACGCCGCTGTCGGTCTCCAACCGCAGGTGCAGATCGGGCAGGACCAGGTCGACGGAGCCCGGCTTGCTCGCTGCCTTCGGCTGTTCGGAGAAGTAGTGGGCCACGTCGCAAAACGTTACCGGACCGGCCCGGATCCCCGACCCACGCGGCAGACCAGGGGCCCGGGTCATCCCCGCGCCTCGGAGCGCCCGCAGCCCACCGTTTGAGGCAGGTAGGGCAGAGGAGACTCGGGGATGGGTGGAGTGCAGTTCGGGGAGCTGGGTGCTGGTGGGGCCAAGGAGGCGATGGGAGCGGCGCATGGCTCTGAGCGAGGGGTGCCGTGCCCGGTGACGGTTCCTGCGCGGGCTCAGGGTGGAGTGCTGGACCTGGTGAGGTTCGGCGCGGCCCCGGCCCCACCTGAGGGCCAGCCCAGCCGGCCCCGCCCAGGCAAGGAGGCCCAAGGCCAGCCAGCCGAGGCCAGGCCGGCCAAGCCAGGCAGGCCAGGCCTCGCCCCAGCCCTGGTCTCCGGCCTTGACCCCTCTCAGACCCGCCGCCGGGCCCAGGGCCAGGCCCAGCCCTGTCGTCGGGGCCAGGGTCAGGCCCAGGGCTCGGCCCAGGTCGCGGCCCGGTCGCCCGGTCCCATCCAGGGTCCACGCCGCTTTTGGGTCTCGGTTCTTTGGCTGTGGGGGGTGGGGGTTCAGTGGGTGGGGGTCAGGGTGCGTTTTCTGGAGGCGTAGATGTCGTCAACCAGCCTGTACGTGCGGGCCTGCTCCGCCGTGAAGATCCGGTCCCGCTCGATGTCCTTCCTGATCTCCAGGATCCCCCGCCCCGTGTGCCGGGCGAGGATCTCCTCCTGCTGGTCGCGCATGCGCAGGATCTCCCTGGCGTGGATCTCCAGGTCGCTGCCCTGTCCGCGGCCGCCCTCCGCGTGGGGCTGGTGCAGCAGGTCGCGGGCGTGGGGCAGGGCGGCACGCTTGCCGGGCGAGCCCGCCGCCAGCAGGACCGCCGCGGCCGAGGCCGCCTCGCCGATGCAGACGGTCTGGATCTCCGGCCGGATGAACTGCATGGTGTCGTAGATGGCCGTCATGGCGGTGAACGAGCCGCCGGGGGAGTTGATGTAGAGGCTGACGTCCTGGTCCGGATCGAGCGACTCGAGCGTGAGCAACTGCGCCATCACGTCGTTGGCCACGGTGTCGTCGATGGGGGCGCCGATGAAGACGATGCGGTCCTCGAAGAGCTTGTTGTAGGGGTTCATCTCCTTGAGGCCGTACGACGTGCGCTCCGTGAACGAGGGCAGCACATAGCGGCCGCTCATATCAGTTCATCCCTTCTGCGATGTGGTCGACGATCCCGTAGTCCATCGCCTCCTGGGCGCTGAACCAGCGGTCGCGGTCGGAGTCGGCCTGGATGCGCTCCAGCGGCTGACCCGTGTGGTGGGCGATGATCTCGGCCATCCGGCGCTTGGTGTAGAGCATGTTGTCGGCCTGGATCTGGATGTCGCTGGCCGAGCCGCCGATGCCGCCGAGCGGCTGGTGCATGACGATGCGGGAGTTGGGCAGGGCGTAGCGCTTGCCCTTGGCGCCCGCCGTCAGCAGGACCTGCCCCATGGACGCGGCGAACCCCATCGCCACCGTCGCCACATCGCACGGAATGAACTGCATCATGTCGTAGAGCGCCATCCCGGCGGTCACGGACCCGCCCGGCGAATTGATGTAAAGCGTTATGTCGCGGTGTGGGTCTTCGGCCGCCAGCAATAGGAGCTCCCCGCAGAGCCGGTTGCAAATCTCGTCGTCGACCTCCTGGCCGAGGACGACGATCCGCTCTTTCAGCAGGCGCTGGCTGAGCTGGTCTGGCCAGGCCGCACGCTGGGTCTCCGTCATGGCCGGTCGCCTTTCTGCGCTGGGTATTTCCGAGAAAAACGCTAGACCCGGCGGGCGTGAATTCTGGAATTATTTCGCTGGGGGCGCATTTCTCTAAGGGCGCATTCCACCGAGAGCGAATAACCATCGACATACAATCGCGGATGTGAGAAGGAACCTGCCCCGCCGATGGGCGTGCCTCATCCTGGGCGGCGCGCTGCTGATGCCGTACATGATGGCCGGCGTCGTGATCGCGGCCCAGTGGCAGGGCCAGAACGCCAACCTGCTGCTGCCCATCCAGGTCGGCGTCTTCGTGGCGGTGCTGCCGGTGGTGGCGGTTACCGGCCTGTTCCTGCCGATCCGGGCGCTGGAGGTGAACGCGGCGCAGGGGCTGCTCGGGGCGCACGTCGAGACCCCGTCCCGGCAGGCGGGCCGCACCTGGCAGGAGCGGCGCCGGACCGCCGCCTGGTTCACCCTGCACCTGGCGATCGGCGGGCTGGTCAGCGGCTCCACGCTGGCCATCGTGCCGTTCACGCTGGTCACGCTCGCACTGCCGTTCGCGGGGCGGACGACCCCGATCATCGGCG
Organism: Nonomuraea sp. JJY05; assembly: GCF_043496855.1. Taxonomy (NCBI): domain Bacteria; kingdom Bacillati; phylum Actinomycetota; class Actinomycetes; order Streptosporangiales; family Streptosporangiaceae; genus Nonomuraea; species Nonomuraea sp. JJY05. Next base: position 45,653 of record NZ_JBIEIS010000055.1, on the reverse strand, counting down.
TCATGGTGGAGCCGGGATGGTCCGCGGTGCTGTGGCCGCTGGCCGGGCTGGCGCTGCTGGGGGCGCTGGTGGCGACCGCGGCGGGCGCGGGCGAACTCCTGGCCAGGCTCGCTCCCGTCCTGCTCGGACCCACTCCGGCCGAGCGCCTGGCCGCCGCCGAAGAGCACGCCCGTACGCTCGCCGAACGCAACCGGCTGGCCCGCGAGCTGCACGACTCGGTCGGGCACGCGCTCAGCGTCGTCACCCTGCAGGCCGCCGCCGCGGGGCGGGTCCTCGACCGCGACCCGGAGACCGCCAGAAGAGCCCTGGCCGCCATCGAGCAGTCGGCCCGCACGGCCCTGGAGGACCTCGACCACGTCCTGGGCGTGCTCCGCGAAGACGGCCGAGCCGAAGACGGCCGAGCCGAAGACGGCCGAGCCGAAGACGGCCGAGCCGAAGGCGGGCGAGCTGAGGGCGGCCGAGCCGAAGGCGGGCGAGCTGTGGGCGGGCGAGCTGAGGACGGTCGAGCTGAAGGCCGAGTCGGTGTCTCTCGGGGTGGTGTCGACCGCCGTGGCGTCTACGGGAGCGGTGATGATGCGGTCGATGGCCGGGGTGGTGGTGATCGTGCCGATGCCGCGTCGTCCGGCCGGGTTCCGGGGGTGGCGCGCCTTCGTTCCGGCTCCGAAGGGGCGGCTGGTGGGAGGCGCTTCGATCGGGGCGGGCGGGTCAGGGCGCCGCAGGCCACGCTGGCCGACCTCGACGAGCTTGTCGCCGCCTCGGGTGCTCAGGTGCGGCAGGAGGTGGGCGATATGTCCGCCGTGCCCGCCGTGGTCTCCCGGGAGGCGTACCGCATCCTGCAGGAGGCGCTCACCAACGCCATCAAGCACGGCCACGGCCCCGTACGCCTGGCCGCCGCCGTACGGGACGACGACCTGAGACTCGAGGTCACCAACCAGGGACGGGGGAACGGCGGCGGCGGTTCCGGAGGCAGGGGCGTGACGGGGATGCGCGAGCGTGTCCGGCTGCTGCGCGGCGAACTGGACGCGGGGCCCACGGAGGCCGGATGGAGGGTCACGGTACGTCTGCCGCTACGGTCGAGCCCATGACGCTCAGAGTCGTGATCGCCGACGACGAGGACCTCATCCGCGCCGGACTGCGGATCATCATCGACGCCGAGCCGGACCTGACCGTGGTCGGCGAGGCCGCGGACGGTGCCGCCGTCCTGCCCGTGGTCCGCCGTGAGCGGCCCGACGTCGTCCTCATGGACGTACGCATGCCCGCGCTCGACGGCATCCAGGCCACCGAGCTCCTGCTGGCCCTGGACGCGCCGCCGAAGGTGCTCGTGGTGACCACGTTCGAGAACGACGACCACGTCTACGACGCGCTGCGGGCCGGGGCCAGCGGGTTCCTGCTCAAGCGCACCCGGCCGGACGATCTGATCAACGCGGTCAAGCTGGTGGCGGCGGGGGAGTCGCTGCTGTTCCCGGCCGCGATCCGGGCGCTGGCCGGGCGGCGGCCTCAGGGGCCGGGTCGGGTGGCCGGGATCGACCGGCTGACCGGCCGCGAGGGTGATGTGCTGCGGCTGATGACCAAGGGGCTGTCCAACAACGAGATCGCGGCCGAGCTGGTCGTCAGCCAGGAGACGGTCAAGACGCACGTGGGGAACGTGCTGGCCAAGCTGGGTGCCCGGGATAGGACGCAGGCCGTGATCGCCGCCTACGAGTCGGGCTTCGTCTCGCCGCGCTGAGACGGCGTCCCCGAAGGGCCCGGGCACCGGTCGGTGGGTGAGTGACTCTCCCACCGTGCGGGGCTGGGGTCCTTCGGGGTGAGGGGGTGCGGGGTGGGTTGGTGGCTACCTCCCGCCGTGCGGGGCTGGGGTCTTTCGGGGTGAGGGGGCGTGGGGCTGGGGTTCCTTGGGGTGGAGGTGGTGGGTCAGGGGTGGATGGCGGCGCGGAGCAGGAGCTCGGACGCCGGCAGCAGAGTCGCCTCCGTGGCCGTGAGGCCCGTGGCGGTCAGGGCCTGGTCGACCAGGTGCAGTCCCACCGCGTACCCCGCCATGTCGGGGATGCCGCGCGGCTCCTGCCCGAAGGCGCGCGCCACGCTGTCCCCCAGCACGTACGCCGGCGTGTTCCGCATCCCGGCCAGCGAGAAGTCCGCCATGATCCGCTCGTACGCCCGCTCGAACGCCTCCCCCCTCACCATGGACGACCACGGCCCCATGGCCTCGGCCCCCGACAGTTCCCGTACGAACGCCTCGGCCAGCCCCTCGGCCACCACGTGCTCGCCCACGGTCACGGTCATCGGGTTCCACTCGACGTTGGTGTAGCGGACGTTGTGGTGGAACTCGTGCACCGCCAGGTGCCCGATCCGGCCGATCACCTCGTCCGACGGCCAGGCCAGCAGGTAGAGCCAGCCGGGCGAGCCGCCCATGCCGTAGTAGCCGCCGCTCACCTTCATCAGGTGCTCGTTGTCCGGATTCCCCATCACGAACATGACCTGCAGCGACTCCCGCTGCTTGGCGTCGCGCAGCCGGTCGGAGGCGCGCTCCAGCTCCCGCCGCACCTGCCCGAGCACGTCGGCGTCGATCATGCGCTGGACGGCGGGCAGGTAGCGCGGGTCGTCGGCGTCGACGCGGAAGCCGCCGCCCTGGTGGTGGAGGTCGACGATGTCGCCGGGCGCCGGGATCGCCGAGCGCATCGGCGCCAGGAGGTCCCGCAGGGCGTCGGGCCGCCGGTCGAGGGGCTCCCGCAGCAGGGCGGCCATCGCCGTGAGGGTGTCGTGAACGATGAATTCCATGCCGCGGAAGCTAAAGCCTCCTGTTACGTCAGGCTCAAGCTAATTGAAGAGCGGGGACTCGTCGCCCATCTCGTCGCCGGGTGTCTGCCCGGGCGTGACCTGCCCGCTCTCCGACGGGGAGGGCGAGGTCGACGGCGAGGGCCGCGGTTCGGGGGTGGCCGGCGTCGGCGGCGGCGTCGGCACGAACACCGTCGGCGGCAGCTGCCGGGGCTGCGGCTCGCTGTCGCGCCGGCCCAGCAACAGCAGCAGCAGGATCGCCGTCACCAGCATCAGCAGCAGCACCAGCGCCAGGGCGGCCATCAGGACCCGCTTGCGGGTCTCGGTGAGCGGCCTGCGCTGCCGCGTCGGCCCGGGCAGCGCCGGCGCTCGGTCGGTCAGCCAGTACGGCACGAAGTCGGGCCCGTGCGCCTCGCCGATGAACGTCCCGCCCACCATGACGGGATCGAGGAAACGCTCGGCCCCGGGCCGGCCGGGCACGTACGGGACCGCCACCCAGGGCGCGTGCCCGCCGTCGAAGGCGAGCACGTCGGGCGTGTCGTCCAGCACCGCGCCCCGCGAGCGCCCGGAACGTCCGAGCCAGCCGCGCAATCCGGACCGTTCGCCCCTGGCCTCCCTGACCGCGGTCACGAACCGGTCGCGGGCGGCGGCGTCGAGCGCGGCCCCTCGGGTGAGCACGGCGAGGGACACCGCGCGCCCGTCGGGTCCCTGGCCCAGGTACACGAAGCCGGCCGGGGCAGTGTGCAGGCGGGCCTGGACCACGTAGGGTCCCAGCCGGGGTGGATCGCCGTACTGCAGGGGACTTGCCACGTTTGCCATGAAAGCACAGACGTGGCGTCGTGCACGTTTGCGGCGCGTTTGGTGGAATGGCGTCATGAGCGTCGCCGAAGAGTTGCCAGGCGGAAACGACGCGGCACTGCTGCGTCAAAGTCTCGACGAGGTCCGGCGTGTCATCGTCGGCCAGGACCACATGGTCGAAAGGCTCATCGTGGCCCTGCTGGCCCGCGGGCACTGCCTGCTCGAAGGAGTCCCAGGCGTCGCCAAGACCCTCGCCGCCTCCACCCTGGCCACTGTCGTGGGCGGCACGTTCGCCCGGATCCAGTTCACCCCCGACCTCGTGCCGAGCGACATCATCGGCACCCGCGTCTTCCACCCCTCCAACGAGAAGTTCGATGTCGAGCTCGGCCCCGTGTTCGTCAACTTCCTGCTGGCCGACGAGATCAACCGCGCCCCCGCCAAGGTCCAGTCCGCGCTGCTGGAGGTGATGGCCGAGCGGCAGGTCACCCTCGCCGGCGTCACCCACCCGCTGCCCAAGCCGTTCATCGTGCTCGCCACCCAGAACCCGATCGAGTCCGAGGGCGTCTATCCGCTGCCGGAGGTGCAGCGCGACCGGTTCCTGTTCCGGGTACGGGTGCCGCACCCCAGCGCGCACGAGGAGCTGGAGATCCTCCACCGGATGAGCGTCACGCCGCCGGTCCCCGAGCGGGTGCTCGACCCCGACAAGCTGCTGGCCCTGCAGGAGGCGGCCGAGCAGGTCTCGGTCCACCAGCTCGTCGCCGACTACGTGGTGCGGCTGGTCATGTCCACCCGCAGCCCCGCCGATTACGGCCTGCCCGACCTCATCGACACCATCGAGATCGGCGTCAGCCCCCGGGCCACGCTGGGCCTGGTCTCGGCCGGGCGGGCCCTCGCCCTGCTGCGCGGCCGCGACTACCTGCTGCCCGACGACGTACGCGACGTGGCGGTGGACGTCATGTCGCACCGGCTCATGCTCACCTTCGACGCCCTGGCCGACGGCGTCGACCCCGAGCAGGTCGTCAAGCAGATCCTGCAAGCCGTGCCCCCGCCCCTCGTCGTCTGGAACCAGAACCGGTGAGCGGCCTGTGAACACGGCCGAACAGGCGCTCAGGCGGCTGGAGCTGACGGTCACCCGGCGGCTGGACGGGCTGCTGCACGGCGCCCACCAGGGGCTGCTGCCGGGGCCGGGCAGCGAGGCCGGCGACAGCCGCGTGTACGTGCCCGGCGAGGACGACGTGCGCCGCATGGACTGGGCGGTCACCGCGCGCACGACCGTCCCGCACGTACGCGACCTGATCGCCGACCGCGAACTGGAGACCTGGGCGCTGGCCGATCTGTCGCCCAGCATGGACTTCGGCACCGCCGACACCGACAAGCGCGACCTGGTGGTGGCGGCGGTCGGCGCGATCGGGTTCCTGTCGAGCAGGATGGGCGACCGGTTCGGCGCGCTGGTGCTGCACGACGAGTACGTGCACCGCATGCCCGCGCGCACGGGCCGCCCGGCCCTCTACGGGCTGCTGCACTCGCTCATGGACGCCCCGCGCGGCAAGATCGTGCCCGACGCGCCCGACCTGGCCGAGGGCATCGAGGTGCTTTCGGCCAGCCGCAGGCGGCGCGGCGTGCGGCTGATCGTCTCCGACTTCCTCGACGCCCGCCCCAGCCTCGACCCCGACGCCGAACGCCCCTGGGAGCGCCCCATCAGGCGGCTGGCCGCCCGTCATCAGGTGCTGGCGGTGGAGGTGATCGACCCGCGCGAGCTGGAGTTGCCCGACGTGGGGCGGGTCGCGTTCACCGACCCCGAGAGCGGGAAAGTACGCGAAGTGCATCTTTCACCCAAGGTTCGGCAAGCGTACGCGGAGGCGGCCGCCCTGCAGCGCGAGGGCACCCGCGTGGCGCTGCGGCGCGCCGGCATCGCGCACCTCGTGCTGCGTACCGACCGCGACTGGGTGTTCGACATCGCGCAGTTCGTCCTCCGCCAGCGCCGCATGAGCCACCTCGCCCACAGGAGACCTAAGTGACCGAGCGAAGCGAGGGAACAATCAGACGCAGCACTTTGGTCGCAAGGCCGACAAAGGAGGCCTTGTGACTTTTCTGGCCCCCGGCTGGCTCTGGCTGTTCCTGCTGGTGGGGCTGCTGGTGGCCGGGTACATCGTCTCGATGTTCGCCCGGCGCCGCTACACCGTGCGCTTCACGAACCTGGCCCTGCTCGACCTCGTCGCCCCCGCCGGCCCCGGCTGGCGCCGCCACGTCGCCCCCGCGCTGTTCCTCCTCATGATGGCGCTCCTGGTCGTCGGCGCCGCCAAACCCGCCGACCAGGTACGCGTGCCGCGCGACCGCGCCACCATCATGATCGCGTTGGACGTGTCGCTGTCCATGGACGCCGACGACGTCCAGCCCGACCGGATCAACGCCGCCAAGGCCGCGGCGCAGGCGTTCGTCAGGGAGCTGCCGGACCGCTTCAACGTCGGCGTGGTGTCCTTCGCCCGCTCCGCCAACGTCGTCATCTCGCCCACCACCGACCACCAGGCCGTGGTCACCTCCATCGGCACCCTCACCACCCGCCCGGGCACCGCGATCGGCGAGGCCGTCTTCAACTCGCTCGACTCGCTGCGCTCGTTCGACCAGCAGGCCGCCACCGACCCGCCGCCGGCCGCGATCGTGCTGCTGTCCGACGGCGACAACACCTCGGGCAGGTCCGTGAACGAGGCCATCGACGCCGCCCAGCAGGCCCGCGTGCCGGTCTCCACGATCGCGTACGGCACCCAGGAGGGCACCGTCAACATCGACGGCCGGCCGGTGAACGTGCCGGTCAACAAGCAGACCCTGCAGTCGTTGTCCGACGGGACCAGCGGGCGGGCCTACACGGCCGAGTCCGGCAGCGAGCTGCGCGAGGTCTACGAGCAGATTGGCACCTCGCTCGGCTACAAGCTGGTCAACCAGGAGATCACCCAGTGGTTCATCGTGGCCGCGATGCTGGCCGGGCTGCTGGTGGCGGGCGCGGCGGTGCTGTTCGGCTCCCGGATCCCCTGACGCCACCCCTGCCCCAAGGCGGGTCACTGTACGACTTGTACACTCTTGGGGTTTCTTGGGGGAAATCGGGGGAGTGGCGTGCCGCTGGAGCAGGTCCTGGTGTTGCTGGTCGCGGCGGCAGGGGCGGGATGGGTCGACGCCGTCGTGGGCGGGGGCGGGCTGGTGCAGCTCCCCGCGATCTTGATGACAGGGCTGCCCACGGTCGAGGCGATGGCCACCAACAAGCTGTCGTCGGTCTTCGGCACCACCTCCGCGGCCGTCGCGTACGCCCGCTCCACCAAGATCGACCGGCAGGTGGCACTCCCCGGCGCGGGGCTGGCCGTGCTGAGCGCCGGGCTCGGGGCCTCGGCGGCGGCGGCGATCTCGGCCGAGGTGCTGCGGCCCGTCGTCATGGTGGTGCTGCTCGGGGTGGCCGCGTTCGTGACGCTGCGGCCCGCGCTCGGGGCCGTGCCGGTGCCGCATCTGCGGACCAACGGCCGGGTGCTGGCCGCGGTGGCGGTGGCCGGGGTGGGGATCGCCTTCTATGACGGCATCATGGGGCCGGGCACGGGGACGTTCCTCATCATCGCCTTCACCGCCATCCTCGGCCTGGACTTCGTCTCGGCCTCCGCGTCCGCCAAGATCATCAACGTGGGGACGAACCTCGGGGCGCTGGTCGTCTTCGGGGTCCAGGGACACCTGAACTGGGGGCTAGGGCTCGGCATGGCCGTGTGCAACGTGGCCGGCGCCCAGCTCGGCGCGCGGATGGCGCTCAAGCGGGGCACCGGCTTCGTGCGGATCGTGCTGCTGTGCGTCGTGGTGGCCCTGGTGGCCAGGCTGGCGTGGCAGCAGTTCGCCGCCTGACGGCGCCCGAGAGACACCGTCGTCCGTCCTCGCCGCAACCTGGATGAACCGCCGCACTCCGGCTGCGGTCCCTCTGGATTCCCCAAGGGGACCGTGAGGGGAAGGCGTGGCGCTGCCGGGAGGGGTCAGGCCAGGAGGGAGCGGACGTACTCGCCGATCGGCTGGGTGGGGCGGCCGATGAGCTCGCGCAGCGTGCCGGGGGTGCGGGAGAGCCAGCCGCGGGCGATGTTGACGTCCACGTCCGCCATCATCTCCGCGAACGGCGCCGGCAGGCCGGCGCCGGCCAGCACGCCCGTGTACTCGTCCTTCGGCAGGTCCTGGTAGACGACCTCCTTGCCGGTGACCGCGGCGATCTCGGCGGCCAGGTCGGCCCGGGTCCAGGTCGTGTCGCCGGACAGCTCGTACACCTTGCCGTCGTGGCCCTCGCCGGTCAGCACGGCGGCCGCGGCGGCGGCGTAGTCGGCGCGGGAGGCCGAGGCGACCCGGCCGTCACCGGCGGCGCCGTGCACGGCGCCGAGCTGCGGCGCGGCCATGATCGACGGGGCGTAGACCTCGTTGTACCAGTTGTTGCGCAGGATCGTGTACGTCACCCCGGACGCCTTGATGTACTCCTCGGTCGCCCGGTGGTCGGCGGCCAGGAGGGCCTCGGTGGTGTCGGCGCCGGGCGCGCTGGTGTAGACGAGCGTGGCCCCGGCCTCCTTGGCGGCGTCCACGACGGTGGAGTGCTGCTGCAGGCGGTTGGGGTCCACGCCGGAGATGAGCAGCACCTTGGTGGCGCCCCGCAGCGCGCTCCGGACGGTCTCGGGCCGGTCGTAGTCGGCCTGGCGCACCTCGACACCGAGGTCGGCGCCCTTCTCCGGGGTCCGCGCGGCGGCGACGATCTGCTCGGCGGGGACGCGCTTCCTGAGGTCCTCGATCACCAGCCGGCCCAGCTGTCCGGTGGCTCCGGTCACCACGATCATGATTACTCCCATTCAGTACCAGCGCTTTGGTTAGTACTTTCTATCAGAAAGTACCCACGAACGCGTACGCTGGTTTCCATGGAGGAGTTCGAAGAGCTGGTGGCCGATGTCTTCTCGCGCCGGTGCACCTCGCGCTCGGTGCTGGAGACGATCACCGGTCGCTGGGCGATCCTGGCGCTGGTGGCCCTGTACGAGGGGACCTACCGCTTCAACGCGCTGCGCCGCCGGGTCGACGGGGTGAGCGAGAAGATGTTGTCCCAGACCCTCCACGCGCTCGAACGCGACGGCATGGTGCTGCGCGTGGCCGAGCCCTCGATCCCGCCCAAGGTCGAGTACAGCCTCACCGAGCTGGGCCGGGAGGCCGCCGAGCGCCTCATCCCCCTGCTGGAGTGGGTGGAGGAGCGCATGCCCCAGGTGGTGACCTCCCGGGAGGAGTACGCCGCCCGCTGAACGGCCGCTTTCCCGCAGGCCGCTTTCCTACAATGGGGCCATGCGTGCCAGCCGCCTGCTCTCGCTGCTCCTGCTCCTGCAGTCGCGCGGCCGCATGACCGCGCCGGAGCTGGCCGAGGAGCTGGAGGTGTCGGTCCGCACGGTCTACCGCGACGTGGAGGCGCTGTCGGCGGCCGGCGTGCCGGTCTACGCCGACCGGGGGCCCGCGGGCGGCTACCAGCTGCTCGACGGCTACCGCACCAGGCTCACCGGGCTGACCGCCGAGGAGGCCTCCTCGCTGTTCCTGGCGGGGCTGCCCGGCCCGGCGGCCGAGCTGGGGCTTGCCGACGTGGCCGCCACCGCGGAGCTGAAGCTGCTGGCCGCGCTGCCGCCCGAGCCGCGCTCGCACGCCTCGCGGATGCGCGAGCGATTCCTGCTCGACGTGCCGGGCTGGTATCGCTCGGCCGACGACGTGCCGCATCTGAGCGAGGTGGCCGACGCGGTCTGGGACCAGCGGCCGCTGCACATGACCTACCGGCGCTGGGGGCAGCAGGAGGTCGATCGGGTGATCCACCCGTACGGGCTGGTGCTCAAGGGCGGCTCGTGGTACATGGTGGCCGCGCCGCCGGGCGGCAGCCCGCGCACCTACCGGGTGGCGCGGATCCTGACCGTGGAGACGCTGCCCGGCCGCTTCCCCTGGCCCGAGGGGTTCGATCTGGGCGGGTTCTGGCAGGGCTACGCCAAGGAGTTCCGCGAGCGGATGTACACCGCGGAGGCCGTCATCAGGCTCGCCCCCGGCCGGGACGATCTGCTGGCGTACACGATGGGTGCCGACGTGGTCGGCGCGGCGCTGGCCGCGGCCGGCAAGCCCGATCCGGAGGGCTGGCTGACGCTGACGGTGCCGATCGAGTCGATCACGCACGCGCGCTGGCTGCTGCTGCGGATGGGGGCCGACGTCGAGGTGCTGGGGCCGCCGGAGCTGCGGGCGCTGATGCGCGAGGCGGTCGCCGAGCTGCGCAAGGTCTACGAGTAGGCCGATAATCAGGCGACTTCCGGGCGCGGCTTCTGCGAACATGCCGCGCATGTATCTTCTCGCTTTCGTGGGCGCGTGCGTTCTGGTGGCCATGGCGCCCGGGGTCAGCACGGCCATCATCCTGCGCCAGACGCTGCGCGCGGGCCGCGGCTCCGGCATGGCCGCCACGCTGGGTAACGAGACCGGCATCCTGCTGTGGGGGCTGGCGGCCGCCTTCGGCCTGTCGGCGCTGCTGGTGGCCTCGCAGCTGGCCTATGACGTGATGCGCGTGGTCGGCGCCGTGGTGCTGGTCGTGATGGGCGCGCAGGCGCTGTGGCAGGCCCGCAAGGGCGCTGCCGCCACCGATGTGGAGGCCGGGGTGGCGGTGGTGCCGGGCCTGCGCGGGCCGTACCTGGCGGGCCTCGGGACGTGCCTGGCCAACCCGAAGGCGGCGGTGTTCGCGATGTCGTTCCTGCCGCAGTTCGTGGCGCCCGGGCAGAACGTGCCGGTCACGCTCGCGACGCTGGCCGTCGTGTGGGTGCTGGTCGACCTGGCCTGGTACGGCCTGCTCATCTGGACGGTGGCCAAGGCCAAGGCGGTGCTGGGGCGGCCCGCGGTGCGCCGGCGGCTGGAGCAGATCTCCGGCGTGGTGCTGATCGGGCTGGGCGTGCGGCTGGCGGTGGAGTCGCGATGACGATCTGGCACGCCGAGCGGGGCGCGGGCGAGCCCGTCGTGCTGCTGCATTCGTCGGCGGTCGACTCGGGCATGTGGGACGCGCAGGTGGAGGCCCTGTCCGAGCGCTTCCGGGTGATCACGGTGGACTTCCGGGGGTACGGGCGCAGCCCCTACCGGTCGGACGGCCCGTACAGCGACGCCGACGACGTGGCGCGGCTGCTGGCCGCGCTGGAGGTGAGCCGGGCGGCGCTGGTCGGCTCGTCGGGCGGGGGCCGGGTCGCGCTGGAGCTGGCGGCGGCCGGACTCGCCGGCCGGCTGGTGCTGCTGAACCCCCTCTCCGACCTGCCGCCCACGCCGGACCTGCGGGCGTACTGGGACGAGGAGGGGCGCCTGCTGGAGGCGGGCGACGTCCAGGGGGCGGCGGAGCTGAACGCGCGCACCCTGCTCGGGCCGGAGGCGTCGCGCGAGGCGTTCGGGCGCGTGGTGGAGATGCAGCGGCACGCGTTCGAGGTGCAATTGGCCGCGGATCCGGAGCCGTCGCAGGTCGAGAAGGAGTTCAAGGCCGCGGAGATCGACGTGCCGGCGCTGGTCGTGGCCGGCGGGCACGACCTGCCGTACTTCCAGGACAGCGCCCGCCGGCTGGCCGGCGAGCTGCCCCGGGCGCGGCTGGTCGAGCTGGAGTGGGCCGGGCACCTGCCCGCCCTCGAACGTCCCGAGGAGATCAACCAGCTGCTCCTGGACTACCTTTAGGGCATGACGAACGACCTGGCGACCCTCCTTCGGCAGGCGCAGGACGACGACCCGCTGCTGGCCCTGCACGCCACGACCGCCCTGCGCCGCGAGATCGAGCGCCTGGAGGCGGTCCAGGTGCGCCGGGCCAGGGTGGCGGGGCTGGCCTGGGCGCAGATCGCCGACGCGATCGGGGTGAGCAAGCAGGCCGTGCACAAGAAGTACGGCCGCCGCTAGCCCGCCCACCGGCCGGCGAACCAGCGCAGCACGATGTTCCAGGAGTAGCCGCGCCGGATGCGCCCGGCCACGTCGGCGGGCAGGGTGTCCAGGCCGCGATGCTCCAGCAGCACCTCGGTGCCGCCCTCGACAGGGCTGAAGGCCACCTCGATCTCCATCCGGCCGCCCTCGTTGAGCAGGTCGGCCCAGACGAGGCGGCGCGGCGGCTCCCAGGTGAGGATCCTGCCGGTGTCGACGTGGCCGCCGTCGGACCACAGCTCGCGCAGGAAGCCGTCCTCGAATCGGATGCCGACCGCGCGGGCCGGGTCGACCCAGCTGTGGCGGCCGCGTACGTACCAGCTGTCGATCTCGTCGGTGAAGATCCGGAACGCGGTCGCCGGGTCGACGGGCACGGTGACGCTGGCCTGGACGGAGTTCACCGGCCCCGCTCCACGTGATCCTTGAACGAGCCGAGCTGCTCGGCCCAGAACGCCTGCACCTGGTCCAGCCAGGCCTGCAGCGCCGCGAACGGCTCCTGGCGCAGCGTGTAGAGGCGCAGCCGGGCGTCGGCGCCGCCCGCCTCCGCCTGGACGAGGCCGCCCGCCCGCAGCACCCGCAGGTGCCTGCTGAGGGCCGGGGCGCTCATCTGGACGGCCTGCGCCAGCTCGCCGGCGGGCCGCGGTCCTTCGCGCAGCAGGTCGATCACCTTGCGCCGGGTGGGATCGGCGAGGGCGGCCAGCGTCGCGTCGAGTTCGTTAACGTTGGTGTTAATTATTGCCTGCTTCCGTTAGGCTTTAATCCTTAACGCTAGCGGCAATTATTGCGGAGGTGCATACATGAGTGTCGAGCTGGGTTACTACACCCTGTCCGTCGCGGACCTGGAGCGGGCGGCCGCCTTCTACGGGGCGCTGTTCGGCTGGGCGTTCAGGCGCGAGCACGAGACGTACCTGCACGTCACGAACACGGCCGTGCCGATGGGGCTCGTCGCGCGCGGGCCCTCCTCGCAGCCGAACCTCTACTACCACGTCACCGACATCGACGCGGCCGTCGAGCGGGTGCGGGAGCTGGGCGGTGACACCGGCGAGCTGTACGACAGCAAGTCGGGGCGCGGCTGCACGTGCACCGACGACCAGGGCACGGAGATCAGCCTCTGGCAGCCCGCTCCGGGTTTCGACTAGCTGCTTGATTCCAGGGGGCAGGAGATCAGTGTCGACAGGGGTGCGTTCCTGTTCCGTGCTCTACTCGGCCGCGCGGGGCGTCACCAGCACCTGAAAGAGCGCTTCGATGTGCTGGGCGAGGTGCTCCGGCGGTCCCTCGCTCAGTGCCGGCGTGCCCAGAACGCTGCGCAGCAGCCACACCCCAGCCTGAAGGGAGAGCATCAGTTCCGCCCGGACTCCGCGCCGCCCGGACTCCGCGCCGGCCGGGCGGCGCGCACATGGCGGCCCCGGCCATGGTGACCGGCGCCCGCCGCGTCCGCGGCCGTGCCTGACCGCGGGACCTGATTCTGTCGGTGACGGCGGGCATGATGGTCGCCATGGCTTCATGGCAGGAGTTCGAGCACCAGGCGCCGGAGCTGGCCGGGGTGGCGCGGCGGCTGATGGCGGCATACCGGCACAAGGTGCTGGCCACGCTGCGCCAGGACGGCTCGCCCCGGGTCAGCGGCATCGAGACCAGCTTCCGGGACGGCGAGCTGTGGACGGGGTCGATGCCGAGGGCGGTCAAGGCGTCCGACCTGCGCCGCGACCCGCGGATGGCGATCCACGTCACCTCCCGCGCCCCCGAGGGGGACGATCCGTCGTCGTGGGAGGGCGACCTGAAGCTGGCCGGGCGGGCCGTGGAGGTCACCGATCGGGAGGAGCAGGCGTCGTTCGAGCTGCCGAGCGAGGAGTCCCACCTGTTCCGGATCGAGCTGACGGAGGTGGTGTGGACGCGGGTGGAGGGCGACGAGATCGTCATGGACGCCTGGCGCGAAGGGGTGGGCACGCGCCAGATCCGCCGCAAGTAAGCCCTCCAGGTCCGGCTAGTGGACGGAGAAGCCGCCGTCCACGAAGAGCATCTGCCCGGTGACGAACGCGGAGGCGTCCCCGGCCAGGAAGACGGCCGCGCCCGCGAAGTCCCCGGGCACGCCGTTGCGGCCCACCATGTGGCGGGCGGCGAGCGCTTCGACGCGGCCCGGGATGGCCTGGGCGGGTTCGGTCAGCGGCGTCAGCACGAAACCGGGGATGATCGTGTTGACGCACACGCCGCGGGCCGACCACGCCTCGGCCTGGGAGCGGGTCAGGCCGGCGACGGCGGCCTTGGCCGTGCCGTACGCGCCGCTGTCGCCGAAGGCGCTGATGGACTGCTGGGAGCCGAGGTTGATGATGCGGCCCCAGCCGCGGGCGGCCATCCTCGGGCCGAAGTGCTGGCCGAGGAGATAGGGGGCGGTGAGGTTGACGGCGATGGTGCGCTCGTAGTCCTCGACGGTGAGGTCCGCCATGGGCTTGCGGATGTTGTTGCCGGCGTCGTTGACGAGGATGTCCACATCGCCCGCCGTGGCGCACACGCGCCGGACGTCGTCGCGGTCGGCGAGGTCGGCGCTGATCCGGGAGGCGGTGACGCCGTGCTCGCGCAGGCGGGTGACGGCCTGGTCGAGCTCGCTCTCCCTGCGGGCCACCAGCACGACCTCGGCCCCGGCCCGGCCGATCGCCTCGGCGATGGCGTACCCGATGCCGGAGCTGCCGCCGGTCACCAGGGCGCGCCGGCCGTCGAGGGAGAACAGCTCCCGCAGATAGTCAGACATGATCGGACAAGCTAGCACCCCGAGGCAGGCGGCCCATCGCCCGAGGGGCACTGCGGCCTTCGAGGAGACCTGAGCGTGGGCTCGGCACGTTCACCTCGAATGCGGTCTGCTCCTTGCCCAGCATGCACGCCGTCTGCCGGCCGCGGTGTCAAAGGGCGTCGGCGTCGGGTGCGCCCAGGACCTCGCGCAGTGCGGTGATGGACGGGGTGAAGAAGTAGCCGCCGCCGGTGGGGATGACGAAGTCGCGTACTGCGGCCAGAGTGGTTCCGCCCGCGGTGGGGACGGCACATTGGCGGAGTCGGTGCTGACCGGGCTGCCCGTTCTGGCCGACGAGCATGTCGTGGTCCCCGGGGCTGCGAGGGTTGGCGTAGTCGCCCATCCACTGACGGTTGAGAAACTCGAACTGGTCGACGATTGACGTTTGGTAGGACAAGAACAACAGCCCGCGGTCGGCGTCCGGATCTTGGTCGTAGACCGGCCCGTAGGGGAGTCCGCGGCGCAGGATCCGGCGGGTGAAGGAGGCCATACGGCCGCCCACGTCGTTGGCGGCAGTACGGGGATTGACCTTGCGGATGTGCGCGAACTGCGGGCAGATCAGGCCGATCGGGTCGGCGTCGGCGTCCGGGTGGTCGCGGTCGGTGGTCTCGCCGTTGATGAGGACAAGCGCACGGGCGTCGGAACCGAACTCGAAGTAGTCGTTGCGCAGCCGGTCCACGCCGAGTTCAGGGATGTCCTTGCCGGGGGTGCGTGCGACCGGCGCGCCGCTGGGCCAGCGGCCCACGACATCGGCGCCGATCTTCTGAGCGGTGATCTCCCAGGGAAGCAGACGGCGTGCGGATTCCTCCAGGAACGCGCGGAACGCGGGCACGTCCTGCCGCAACCGGCGGAAAGCGAGGTAGGAGCCGTTGCGGCTCCAGTGGGGGCCGGGCAGCCGCTCGTCGCCGCGCAACAGCGGGTCGCTGCCCTGGCCGGGGTAGCCGAACACGAACTCGCCCGGCCACACCAGGTGCTGGCCGGGCAGTCCGTACAGCCAGCACTCAGGCCGCTGGCCGGCCATGTCGGCCACGTACCGGGGAGTGAGGAAGTCCGCGTTCGGCCCGTATCGGCCGCGGACACCGGGCTGGGACACCCCGTCCTGGAAGCCGAAATGCTCCGAGCCGATGGCGTCGAGCTTGTGCCCCAGCTCCTCGTAGATCACGCCGAACCCGTGACGGGCCAACTCCGGCCGCAGTTCGCCGAGGTAATCGCCCAGGTCACCTTCGTCATCGGCGCCGATGACCAGCAGAATGTCCGGGTCGCGTACCTTCCACGTGCTGTGGTGGCCCTCGGCGGTGGGGTCGGCCGGATCGCCCAGGGACGTCGATCGCGCGGTCATACCCAGTTGGAACGCGGGGTCGGTGAACGCGGCGATGCTGTCACTCTGACCGTCGGGCAGCAGTGCCTGCAACGCGGGCCGGCTGAATGCGACGCTGAGCCACACATCGCGGACATCGCCCAGAACGTCACTGAGTGCCAGGGCGCCGTCCACGGTCGGGCCGCGCAGGGCGGACAATTTCGCCTCAGCACGCTGGTGTTCGAGTGCCCGTACGTGCTCCCTGGTCCTCATCACCGTGGACAGGGTGGTGACCTCCGAGGCGATCGCGTGACACCACCGCCTCATCAGGGGGATCTGGTCACGGTCGAGGCTCAGCGCGAGCACCGCCATGTGGGGTTTGAGGAATCCGGGGGCGACGTTGCCCTGGATCTCGTCCCCATCCAGCAGGGGCTCCTCGTCCGGAGTGGTCATGGTGGTCCTCTCCTAGGCTCGGCGTCGCAGACGCGGCGCGGTGTCGGCGTCCAGGCGGGCTTCGGGCACGGCGTTCTGAGCGCCGGGATAGTCGAAGGCCGGACGCGTCCCGTCCGGGCACGCGGCGTCGCGGCTCACCAGCCGCAGGAATTTCGGGTTCTCCTGTCCTTGACAGCAGCGGCCGACGCAACCCACGAGCGTGTTGCGAAATGATCCGGGTCCGGCGGCCACGCCCGTCAGCGCGACGGTGATGCGTTCGGCGATTTGAGCGCCGTACTGAATCGGAACGCCGGCGATCCGCAGGTCGCTGACGGTGAGCGGTTCGCCGTAGGCAGGCTGTTCGGAGGGCGGGACCTCGAACACCGCCCGTGCGATCAAGTGCTCGGTCAGCGAGCCCCGTTCGACCCGGAAGTACTCAGGCGTGATCGGCTTGCCGTGCGGTGTACCGTCGGGCCGGGTGATTCCCGCCAGGTCGATGTGGTTGATGTAGAGCCCGACCGGGTTGCGCAGGGTGATCCAGCAGCCCATCCGGGCCAGGGAATTGACGCCGGCCCCGATCGTTGGATCGCTGTTGCGCATCGGCCCGCCGTAGCGTGAGCAGCACACGAGCGCATCGGGGTCGTCGACGGGTCGGCCACCCCGCTGACGCAGGACGGTGGCGTCAGCGCCGAGGGCGATCTCGGCGACCAGCGTGTTGTCCGGCTGGCACAGATGCATCACTCCGTGGGTGGTGTTCCATTTGTTCCACGGGTTGTACGCACCGGCCGGGATCACCACGCGCTTGGTGGCCTCGTCGATCAGATCCTCCTGCGCCTGAAGGTCCTTCAGCTGGACGTTCTTGTCCACGTAGGTGCGATACAGCTCCAGCATCAGCGCGCGGTCACCCCGGAAGGGGTACGTGGCCGTTGAATCCGCACTCGCCCCTGGCAGCGTGTCACCGTGCAGGGCCTGCCAGTACTCCGGGGGTTCGGACGTGAAAACGATCTTGGTGATCTTGTTCGAGCCGTTCCTGATCGGCCGCCATTCGCAGTACTCGTCCTGCGGGCGATAGAACACGCCCCCCCAGACCTTGCCCTCGAAGTAGCCGCCCGCGCCGTCGGTTCGCTTGGTCAGCGGGAACATGCTGTCCGCCAACTCCACCGCCTCGGCATATCCGAACCGGCGTACCAGCGTGTTCGGCAATGCGTTCCACACGATCGACTGGAGCATCTCCGGCCCGGGCACACTCGTGGTCAGCCAGTTGTAGTACTGGCACTTGTCGCCTTGGTGCAGGTTGTGGGCTTCCTGATAGCCGATGCACTCGTCGAACCAGCCGGAGACCGCATCGCTCCACTGCTGCAACTGCCCCTCAATGTGCTTGAAGTCGGGCAGCCTGCCCGGCGGATCGTACCGCCGCGCACCGGGGCCCTCGGACATCGGCAACCGCCCCTTCCTGTCAGCAGCGCACCACGCATCTATATCCGTAAGTATGCGACTAATAACTCTAAGTAATCATCAATTGGGAGAGATTGACCATCTGCCGACAATGCGCTCGGCGGATGCCGGCACATCGTTCGGCAAAGGATCGCGTGGGGACGGTTCCGGGCGGCTCCCACGCGGAATGACCGTGCGGCCATGACTACCACCGACGCGCCCGCGACCAGGCGGCTCCCGCTGACGATGCTGACGGCCATGGTCGTCGGCTCGATGGTCGGCGCCGGGGTCTTCTCGTTGCCCCGCAACTTCGGGCAGGCCACGGGCGTGGCCGGGGCGGTGGTCGCGTGGGCTGTGGCCGGCACGGGGATGCTCATGCTGGCGTTCGTGTTCCAGACCCTGGCGGTGCGCAAGCCGGACCTCAACGCCGGCGTGTACGCCTACGCCAAGGCCGGGTTCGGGGAGTTCCCGGGCTTCTTCTCCGCCTTCGGCTACTGGGCCAGCGCGTGTGTGGGCAACGCGTCGTACTGGGTATTGATCAAGTCCACGCTGGGCGCGGTCGTGCCGGCGTTCGGCGAGGGCGGCACGCTGCCCGCGGTGGCCGTGTCGGTGGTGGGCGTGTGGGCCTTCCACCTGCTGATCCTGGGCGGCGTCAAGGAGGCGGCGGCGATCAACCGGGTCGTCACGGTGGCCAAGCTCGTGCCGCTGCTGCTGTTCGTGGTGATCGTGGCCGTCGCCCTGCGCGGAGAGGTGTTCACGGCCGGCCTCTGGGGCGACGGGCCGCTGTTCGACCAGGTCAGGGCCACGATGCTGGTGACGGTCTTCGTCTTTCTCGGCGTGGAGGGCGCCAGCGTCTACTCCCGGTACGCGCGCCGGCGCCAGGACGTGGGCCGGGCCACGGTGCTCGGCTTCCTCGGCGTGCTGGCACTGTTCGCGTCGGTCACCCTGCTCTCGTACGGGGTCCTGCCCCGGCGGGAGCTGGCCGAGTTGCGCCAGCCGTCGATGGCGGGGGTGCTGGAGGCGGCGGTGGGGCGCTGGGGAGCGGCGCTGATCGCGGTCGGTCTCGTGGTGTCGGTCCTGGGCGCGTACCTGGCCTGGACCCTGATGGCGGCCGAGGTGCTGTACGTGGCCGCCAAGGACGAGGACATGCCGGCCTTCCTCAAACGGGAGAACGCCCAGGGCGCGCCGTCGGCCGCGCTGACGGCGACGGCCTTGCTGGTCACGGCGGTGCTGCTGACGACGCTGTTCTCGCAGGATGCCTTCACCTTCACGCTCAAGCTGTGCAGCTCGCTGTCGCTGGTGCCGTACCTGCTGGCCGCGGGCTACGCGCTGATGCTGGCCGTGCGCGAAGGGGGCGGGCGCCGGGACGTCGTCGTGGCGGCGCTGGCGACGCTCTACACCGCCTTCCTGATCTTCGCGGCGGGCCTGAACCTGCTGCTGCTGTCGTTCATCATCTACGCGCTGGGCACGGTGCTGTTCGTCATCACGCGGCGCGAGCGCGGCAGGCGCGTGTTCTCCCGGTCCGAGCTGGTCCTGTTCGTCGTCGCCGTGGTCGCGGGCGTGCTGGGCGTGGCCGGCCTGGTGACCGGCCGCATCACCATCTGAAGGGGGACGGGCATGTTCGGTGTGCACTCGGAGGTCGGCCGGTTGCGGAAGGTCATCGTGCACCGGCCCGAGCTGAGCCTGCGGCGGCTCACCCCCGGCAACCGCGAGCAACTGCTCTTCGACGACATCCTCTGGGTCGAGCACGCCCAGCGGGAGCACGACGTGTTCGTGACCCTCCTGCGTGAGCGCGGAGTGGAGGTCTTCTACCACCAGGAGCTGCTGGCGCAGGCGCTGGACACCGGGCTCGAGGCCAGGCAGCACGCCGTGGAGGCGGCCGTCACCCATCTGACCGTCGGCCCGGCCCTGGTGGAGGGGGTGCGTGAGACGCTGGCCGGCTGGAGCGGCGAGAAGCTGGCCGCGCACCTCGTCGGCGGGCTGACCAAGCAGGAGTACGGCGTCGCCGGGATGGAGTCGCGCTCGCTGGTGGCCGCCTCGGCGCGGGCCGGCCAGTTCGTGCTGCCGCCGCTGCCCAACTCCCTCTACCAGCGCGATCCGGCGGCCTGGCTGTACGGCGGGGTGTCGCTCAACCCGATGTTCTTCCACGCCCGGCTGCTGGAGACCATGAACCAGAGCACGATCTACCACTATCACCCGATGTTCGCGGGCGAGGAGTTCGCCTTCTGGTATCCGTACGGGGGCGATGACAGCCGGTTCGACGAGGAGGACTACGGGACCGCCGCGATGGAGGGCGGCGACATGATGCCGATCGGCAACAGGAGCGTGGTGATCGGCCTGAGCGAGCGCACCGGCGCCCGCACGGTGGAGAACGTGGCGCTGTCGCTGTTCGCCGTGGGCGCCGCCGACCGGGTCATCGCCGTGGAGATCTCCCGGCGCCGCTCCTACATGCACCTGGACACCGTCTTCACCTTCCTCGACGCCGACAAGGCCGCGGTCTACCCGCCGTTCCTGGAGACCGCCGCCACCTACTCGCTGCGCCCGGGCGACAAGCCCGGGACGCTGGACGTGCGCAGGGACGCGGGGTTCGTGCCGGCCGTGGAGGAGGCGCTGGGGATCGGGCGGCTGGAGCTGATCCCCACCGGCGGGGACGAGTACCAGCAGGCCCGCGAGCAGTGGGACTCGGGCAACAACTTCTTCGCCCTGGAGCCCGGGGTCGTGGTGGGGTACCACAAGAACCAGTACACCAACCGGCAGCTGCGCGGGCACGGTGTCGAGGTGATCGAGATCGAGGGGTTCGAGCTGGGCAAGGGGCGCGGCGGCGCGCACTGCATGACCTGCCCCATCCAGCGCGACCCCGTCTGACTCCGCCGATTGGCGGGCGGGGCGGGATGAGGGAAAATGAGGTCGTCCACTGATCGGGAAGAGCCCTCGGGTGCGTCATGAGCCTGGATCCGACCCGCGCGTCCGCCGGCGCCCCGCTGAGCGCCGCGATCGGGGCCGCGCGATGGATCAGGACGGCGGCCGCGGGCGACGCGCGGGCGCGGCACTGGGTGGCCAACCCCGACCCGCGGGGCCGCTCCGCGCTGACGCCTGAGCCCGCCTCCCTGTACGGCGGCGCGGCCGGCATCGTGCTGTTCTTCCTGGAGCTGGCCGCCGCGACCGGGCGGGAGGAGTACCTGGAGGATGCCCGGGCGGGCGTGCGCTACCTGGTCGAGGCCGGGCCCGGGGTCGGCGACGTGACGTTCCACCACGGGCTGGGCGGGATCGCGGTCGCGTTGTGCGAGGCCGGGTGGGTGCTGGGAGACGGCGTGGCCGAGGAGGCGGCCGTGGCGGCGCTGGACCGGGTCGCGCGGGCGGCGCGGCCGATGGACAGCGGTCCCGGCTGGTCGGGGGATCCGGCGCAGCGAGGCGACGGCGGCGTCGTGCTGGCGCTGCTGCACGGCGCCTCGATGCTGGGGGTGCCGTCGTACGCGGAGCTGGCGGCCGAGGCGGGCCTGCGGGCGACCGGGCTGGCGGTGCCGGGGCACCGCTTCGGCGACTGCGAGGGCCTGCCGGCGGACGCGGTCACGCCGGGGTTCCTGGCCGGTACGGCGGGCACGGCGTTCCTGCTGGCCCGCCTGTACGGGGTGAGCGGCGACGCCCGGTTCCTGGAGGCGGCGCGCAGGGGCGCGGATTTCGTGCGCGCGGTCAGCGCGGTGAGCGGCCGGCGCGCGCTGGTGCCGCACCATCTGCCGCAGGGGCGGGGGCTGCACTACCTGGGGTTCTGCTCGGGCTCCGCCGGGGTGGCGCGGATGTTCGTCGAGCTGTACCGGGCCGGGGGCGATCCGGCCGACCTGGAGTGGGCCGAGCGGCTGGCCACGGGGATCGTGACGAGCGGCGTGCCGGGCCGGCGGGTGCCCGGGCTGTGGGACACGGCCTGCCAGTGCTGCGGGCTGGCGGGGCTGGTGGAGCTGTTCGTCGGGTTGTGGGCGGTGACGGGGCGGGAGGCGTACCTGAGCTTCGCCCGGACGCTGGGCGAGCACCTGGCGGGCCGGGCGAGCGGCGACGGCGGGGGTCTGCGGTGGTATCAGGCCTTTGAGCGGGTACGCCCCGGCGTGGTGAGTGCGGACACCGGGTACATGGCAGGCGCGGCGGGCATCGGCGCGGCGCTGCTGCATCTGGAGGCGGCGGGGCGGGGACGGCGGGTGATCCTGTTGCCGGACAACCCGTTCCCGGCGATCCCGGCGCCCTTGGGCACACTGCCGGAATAACGCCCCGGAATAACGCAACGAGGAGATTGCGCGCACGCGTGCGCGGCGTTAAGCTCGATTGCCCAATTTAGGCAAAGGCTTCACAAATCTCCAGTTAGGAGTATACCAGCGAATGGCTAATCGTCAAGATGGTCTTGCGGAAGCCCTTGACAGCGAACAGCGTACTGTGTCGTCGCTGTACGGCAGGCTCGACGTCGCCAGGGAGCGGGCCCAGGCGGCGCTGCGGGACGTGTACGCCAGGGCCGGCGGCACCCGACAGGCGATGGTCGAACGCGAGGCGCTGGCCTCGGAGCAGTCCAGGAGGCTGGCCCAGCTGAACGCGGTCGAGCGGGGCCTGTGCTTCGGCCGCATCGACGACGGCGCGGGGCACAGCACGTACGTCGGCAGGATCGGGCTGCGCGACGAGGAGCACGAGTCGGTCCTCATCGACTGGCGGGCGCCGGCCGCGCGGCCGTTCTACGTGGCCACGGCCACCGACCCGGGCGGGCTGGTGCGCCGCAGGCACCTGCACCTGAAGGACCGCACGGTGGTCGGCATCGACGACGAGGTGTTCGACCTGGAGGGTATGAGCGACGGCGACCGGCGCACGCTCGTCGGGGAGGCGGCGCTGCTGGCGGCGCTGCGCCGGGGCAGGACGGGCCGGATGGGCGACGTGGTGGCCACCATCCAGACCGAGCAGGACCGGGTGATCCGCGCGGCGCTCCAGGGCGCGCTGGTGGTGCAGGGCGGCCCGGGCACCGGCAAGACCGTGGCGGCGCTGCACCGGGCGGCGTACCTGCTCTACACCCACCGCGACACGCTGGAGCGGCGCGGCGTGCTGGTGGTGGGCCCCAACTCGATGTTCCTGCGCTACATCAGCCAGGTGCTGCCGGCCCTGGGGGAGACGCAGGTGGTGATGACCACGGTGGGGGAGATGTTCCCGGGGGTGCGGGCGAGCGCGGCCGACGCGCCGGCGACGGCGGTGGTCAAGGGCGACCCGCGGATGGCCGACGTGGTCGCCCGCGCGCTGGAGCTGCGCCAGCGCGCGCCCGAGGGCGACCTGGTGGTCGAGCTGGACGGGCTCGATCTGCGGGTGCCGCACGAGACGTGCGTGCGGCTGCGCGACCGGGCACGGGCGGTGCGGCTGCCGCACAACATGGCCCGCAAGCTGTACGTCACCGAGCTGCTCAAGGAGCTGGCCAAGGCCGAGGCGCGGGCGCTGGAGGAGTCGCTGCACATCGAGGAGCTGGTCATCGAGGGCGAACCGGAGCTGGCGCAGCCGCTCGATCTGGAGGGCGACCTGGACGAGCTCGATCTGGAGCTGGCCTCGGGGCGGCTGTGGGGCGAGCCGGAGGTGCGGCGGGCGGTGGACGACCTGTGGCCGGAGCTGACGCCGCAGCGGCTGGTCTCGGAGCTGCTGGCCTCGCCGGAGGCGCTGTGGTCGGCGGCGCCGTCGGGGCTGGACTGGCAGGAGCTGGTCCGGCCGGTGGACGCGCCGTGGACGGCCGGGGACGTGCCGCTGCTGGACGAGGCGGCCGAGCTGCTGGGCGAGGACGACTCGGAGCGCCGGGTGGCGGCCAGGCGGGCGTCCGAGGAGCAGGCGTCGGAGGAGCTGTACGCGCTGGAGGTGCTGCAGACCACGGGGGTGCTGGAGGAGGGCATCTTCGACCGGGCCGACGTACTGGCCGGGCGGCACGCCGACGACGGGCTCGGGCTGACGACGGCCGACCGGGCGGC
This sequence comes from Nonomuraea sp. JJY05, assembly GCF_043496855.1. Lineage (NCBI taxonomy): Bacteria > Bacillati > Actinomycetota > Actinomycetes > Streptosporangiales > Streptosporangiaceae > Nonomuraea > Nonomuraea sp. JJY05. Next base: position 22,237 of record NZ_JBIEIS010000055.1, on the reverse strand, counting down.
GGCGGACCGGACGTGGGCGTACGGACACGTGATCGTGGACGAGGCGCAGGAGCTGTCGGCAATGGCCTGGCGGATGATCATGCGGCGGGTGCCGGCGAAGTCGCTGACCGTCGTGGGCGACCTGGCGCAGACGGGGTCGGCGGCCGGGGCACGGTCGTGGGGGGAGGTGCTGGACCCGTACCTCGAGGGGCGCTGGCGCGAGGAGCGGCTGCTGGTCAACTACCGCACGCCGGTGGAGATCATGGCGGTGGCGGCGGATGTGCTGCGGGCCTTCGCCCCCGAGCAGGAGCCGCCCGAGTCGGTGCGCGAGGGCGGCTCGCGGCCGCGCGCGGTGCGCCTGCCGGTGGCGGGTCTGCCGGGGCTGGTGGACGGGGAGCTGGCCTCGATCGGCGAGGGCCGGGTGGGCGTGGTGACCTCGGACGCTCGGCACGCGGAGGTGGCCGGGCTGTTCCCGGAGGGCGACCTGGACGCGCCGGTGGTGGTGCTGACGGTGGAGCAGGCCAAGGGGCTGGAGTTCGACGCGGTCGTGGTGGTGGATCCGGCGGGGATCATGGGGCAGTCGCCGATGGGGGGTCAGGACCTGTACGTGGCGGTGACGCGGGCCACCCGGCGGCTGACGGTGGCGTACGAGGGGGAGCTGCCGGAGGTGCTGTCCGGGCTGGCTCCCTAATCTACAACGTAAAGGCGTCGGCGCTGTGCCGCGGAGGACCGGTCACTCGTTGTAGAGCTTGTCGGCCACCGCGCGGATCGTACGGGTGATGTCGTCGAGCGAGCGGAGGGTCTCGGTGTCGAGGTGGTCCAGGATGCGGCGATAGTGCTCGAGCCCGGAGTTGTGGATCTCCTCGATCAGGGCGGTGCCGGCGGGGGAGAGCTCGGCGCGGCGGACCCGGCGGTCGTGGGGGTCCTCGTGGCGGGTGACGAGGCCGTGGGCGACGAGCCGGTCGACGAGGCCGGTGACGGTGCCGAGGCTGACGCCGAGGTGGTGGGCGAGCTCCTGGCCGGAGGCGGAGCCGTTGAAGGCCAGGAGCATGATGACATGGAGTTGTCGCATGGTCAGGTTGGAGGTGAACAGCGGGGACTGATGCTGGGCGAACAGTCGCCCCATGCCACGCTGTGTCTCGCTGATTCGACGGATCAGGTCTTCGCGTTCGTCGCTCACACTCACCTCTCGCTTCCTGAGAAGGTTATCAGGAAAGCTCAATCTGTCTAAATATTCGTTCAAGGCGAAGTGTTAGTCTGGGGCGAACTCTTGGAGGGGGACGCCTATGACCGCATTCGCTCGTTTGAGCCTGGTCAATCGCAGCCTTGTGATATTGGTCGCGCTCGTGCTCAGCGCGTTCGGCGCGTTCACGATTCCGCAGTTGAAGCAGCAGTTGCTGCCGTCTTTGAGTTTCCCTGGCGCGTTCGTGGTCGCGGCGTATCCGGGTGCCTCGCCCGAGATCGTCGAGGACCAGGTGACGAAGCCGATTGAGGACTCGTTCCAGGGCCTGGCCGGGATGGAGCAGATGACCTCGACGTCGAAGGAGGGCCTGGCGCAGGTCCAGGTGGCCTTCGAGTACGGCACGGACGTCGAGTCCTCGCTGAACAAGATGCAGCAGGCCGTCAGCCGGCTCTCCCTCCCGGACGGGGTGGATCCGCAGGTCGTGGCGGGCAACACCGATGACATCCCGGTGGTCGTGCTCGCGGTTGGCGACGGCGGCGACGAGCGGGCGATGGCCGACAAGCTGCGCCGGATCATGGTGCCGGAGCTGCAGAGCGTTGAGGGCGTACGGGAGGCGTCGGTCACGGGCACCCGCGACGAGGTCGTGACGATCGAGCCCGACACCAAGAAGATGGCGAAGGCCGGAGTGTCGGCCTCGCAGATCCCTGACGTGCTGAAGGCGAACGGCACGCCGATCCCGGCGGGCACGCTGACCGCTGACGGCAAGTCGCTCACGGTGCAGGTGGGTGCGCGGGTCGACTCGATTGCCAAGCTGAAGGACCTGTACCTGACCCCGACCCAGCCGGCGGCCACCCCGCAGCAGCCGAGCCAGGCTCAGGCCCGCCCGCAGACCGGGCAGGCGGGCCGGCCGGGCCAGTCCCCGGCGGCGCTCGCGCAGCAGCAGGTGGCCAAGCCCAAGCCGCTCAAGCCGGTCAAGCTCGGTGACGTCGCCGAGATCAAGCTGGGGCTCGCGGACGCGAGGACGATCACGCGTACGGACGGCAGGACGAGCCTGGGCGTGTCGGTGACGATGGTGCCCGACGGCAACGCGGTGTCGATCTCGCACGCCATCCGCGAGAAGCTGCCCGAGCTGACCAGGTCGCTGGGCGACAGCTCGGACACGGCGGTGTCGGTGGTGTTCGACCAGGCGCCGTACGTGGAGGAGTCGATCCGGAGCCTGACCACCGAGGGCCTGCTGGGCCTGGCGTTCGCGGTGCTGGTCATCCTGGTGTTCCTGCTGTCGGTGCGGTCGACGCTGGTGACGGCGGTGTCGATCCCGCTGTCGGTGGTGATCGCGCTGATCGCGTTGTGGGCCGGCGACTATTCGCTGAACATGCTGACCCTGGGCGCGCTGACGATCGCGGTGGGCCGGGTGGTCGACGACTCGATCGTGGTGCTGGAGAACATCAAACGACATCTCGGGTACGGCGAGGCCAAGCTGCAGGCGATCCTCACGGCGGTGCGCGAGGTGTCGGGCGCGGTGACGGCCTCGACGCTGACGACGGTGGCGGTGTTCGCGCCGATCGCGATCGTGGGCGGCATGGTGGGCGAGCTGTTCCGCCCGTTCGCGATCACGGTGGCGGTGGCGCTGCTAGCCTCGCTGGTGGTGTCGCTGACGGTGGTGCCGGTGCTGGCGTACTGGTTCCTGAAGGCCCCGAACCTGACGCCGGAGCAGGCGCGCAAGCAGCGCGAGGAGGCCGAGGCCAAGGAGTTGCGCTCGCCGCTGCAGCGGGCCTACCTGCCGGTGCTGCGGTTCGCGACCAGGTTCAAGCTGGTGACGATCCTGATCGGCGTGGCGGTGTTCATCGGCACGATGGGCCTGGCCGGCGGGTTGCAGACGAACTTCCTGGACTCCTCGGGCCAGAACACGATCTCGCTGTCGCAGAAGATGCCGGTCGGTACGGACCTGGCGACCACGGACAAGGCCGCCCAGCAGGTCGAGGGCGTGCTGAAGGACCTGGACGGCGTGGAGACGTACCAGGTGAACGTGGGTGGCGGCAACGCCATGCAGGGCGGCGCGGTCGGCGGCGGCGCGGACCGGGCGTCGTACTCGGTGACGGTCAAGGAAAGCGCCGACCCCGACAAGGTGCAGCAGCAGCTGCGCGAGCGGATCGGCGGCCTGTCGGGCGTCGGCGAGGTCACGGTGGGCGGCGCTGGCGGGGGTGGGTTCTCCTCCGACACGATCGACGTGATCGTGCAGGCGCCCGACGCCGAGACGCTGCGCACGGCGACCGACACGGTCAAGACCGCGATGGGCGAGGTGTCGGGGCTCACCGAGGTGTCCTCCAACATGGAGACCAGCGCGCCGCGGGTCGAGGTCGTGGTGGACCGGCAGGAGGCCGCGGAGCGGAGCCTGTCGGAGGCGCAGGTGGGGCAGGCGGTGGCGCAGGCCTTCCGCGGCGCGCCGCTGGGCCAGATCACCCTGGACGGCCGCTCCAGCGACCTGGTGCTGCGCGGCGCGGACGCGCCGGACGACATCAAGGCGATCGAGGACCTGAAGCTGCCGACGGCGGCGGGCATGGTGAAGCTGTCGACGGTCGCGGACGTCAAGGAGGTGGCCGGTCCGACGCAGGTGACGCGGATCGACGGCGAGCGTTCGGCCACGGTGTCGGCCAAGGCGGCCGACGCCGGCAACCTGGGCGCCGTGACGCAGACCCTGACGACCAAGCTGAGCGGCCTGTCGCTGTCCGCGGGGGCCTCCTACGAGATCGGCGGCGTGTCGGCCCAGCAGTCGGACGCGTTCTCCGACCTCGGGATGGCGATGCTGGCGGCGATCGCGATCGTCTTCCTGATCATGGTGGCGACGTTCCGCAGCTTCGTCCAGCCCCTGATCCTGCTGGTGTCGATCCCGTTCGCGGCCACGGGCGCGATCGGGCTGCTGGTGGCCACCGACACCGCGCTGGGCGTGCCTGCCCTGATCGGCATGCTGATGCTGATCGGCATCGTGGTGACCAACGCCATCGTGCTCATCGACCTCATCAACCAGTATCGCGAGCAGGGCATGGGCGTGGTGGAAGCGGTCATCGAGGGCGGGCGGCGCAGGCTGCGGCCGATCCTGATGACGGCGGTGGCCACGATCTGCGCGCTGACGCCGATGGCGCTGGGGGTGACCGGCTCGGGCGGGTTCATCTCGCAGCCGCTGGCGATCGTGGTGATCGGTGGTCTGATCAGCTCGACGCTGCTGACCCTGGTGCTGGTCCCGACGCTGTACACGATGGTGGAGCGGGCGAAGGAGCGGATGCGGCGCAAGCCGGCCGAGCCCAAGCACGAGGCGAAGGTCCTCACCCCGGCCTCCTGACGCAGGCGCTGTTTGCCCGGCGGGGTCATCGCACCCCGCCGGGCAAGCGGCTGGTCCGGGAGGAGCTCTCAGGGGGAGAGAGGCGCGGCCAGAGCGATCCTCGTGTGGAAGTAAGTACCCGCGCCAGTCTGCTGCCTGAGGATTCCTGGATTCGCGTGCGCGACGAGCTGCCGGCCGAGCGGGACCGGCTGCAGGGAGCCTTGGGGCCGGAACAGGCGGAGCCGAAGATGGCCGCGTGGGAGGCCGTCCCTGTGATGAGAGGGCTTGTAACGCACGAGCCGCCGATGCGGAGACGGTCGGTCCGCTGTGGCCGGAATTGACCAGAACGCCCCATTTCCCATCAGGGAATGGGGCGCTCTTTCGTGATGGTTCCCCAGTAGCCTGCGGCGCTCATCGCCACCGTGACGATGCGAGCGTCGGAGGTGGCCATGCGCCGGTAAGCGTTGATTCGCTACTCGGTTCTTTGCCGCCCTAGGCGGTCAGTGGCGGGTACTGGTCTTGCGCCAGGTGAAGCCGCCGGGCAGGTTGATCGACAGCGTACGACGGCCGTCGGCTGTGCGGGTCACCCGGAACAGCCGATTGCCCCAGCTGTGGCCGACACCGCGCCGGGACAGGTTCAGCCGGAAGGGGCCGAATTTGATCGACTTGCGGTAGCTCAAGCCCATATCGCTCTCCTCTATCAGTTTCGCATGCAGCCCTCCAGCTACCCGATCAACGCGCGATATATCGGCTTTGGTAATGGTTCGGCAAATGAGGTGGGGGAGTGGGTGTGCCTCGGCCGCCCCAGCGGAGACCTTTCTCGCTTCGGATGCGGGCGGTTCGCGGCGTTGGGCGGCCAGGACTGAAGCTTCTTTCCTCCTGATGGCTTGGCATAGCGGAACGGTGCCCCCAGTGAGTCTCGGGGGAGTCAGGCGATGGATGCTGCTCACCACGGTTCGGGGATGACTCCGCACAGGTAGGGGGACGCCTCCAGCAGTTCCGGTGTCAGCGTGATGCCGGTGAGATGCTCGGCGAGGAGGAACGCCGGCCCGTCGCTGGGGTAGAGGTGTCTGTAGTCGGCGTCGATCCGCTGCATGGTCTCCATGACCTCGTCCGGTACGTCTTCCGCGTAACCTTCGTCAGCGATGAAGCAGAACCGGATCTTTCCAGCTTCGCTCCAGTAGAAGTACTCGACGCCTTCGACGTCGCGGAAGTGGGAGACGAGGCGGGTTCCCGCCGACAACGAAGTGATGATCTTTTCATCGGTGCCGAGCCCGCCGTTGGGCTCAACGACGAACACCCAGTCGCCTATGGAGGCAGCGCCTGCCGTATGCCTGCCTACCGGGGCGAGCGGGTGATCGTTTGCGGTAGGCAAGCGCGCCGTCACTTGTTCCAGGCCACCAGGAACTCCGCCAACGAGATGCGCCCGTCCACGTCCCCATCCTGCTCGTCCGAGGCCTTGAAGATCGAGTCGAGCTCGGCGGCGGTGACCTCCTCGCCGCGCGCGTTCATGGCGAGCGCGAACTCCTCGCGCGTGATGTATCCGTCCCCGTCGCAGTCGAACTCCTGGAACGTGGCGGTCGGGTCGTCGAGATCCGGCATGGGTGACCTCTCATCGTGCGATTCATGCGACGTACTGACAAAGCAACATCGAAGCACGAGCTTGTGCCCCGCGCGAGGAATGACGGGCCGAGGGGACGAACTGCCTTGGTGAGGTCCCGAGCCTGAGCGGCCAGTGCCGAGTTGTCGCCGGTCGCGCGGACGGCGGCGAGGGAGTTCGGGCTTTCGCGTCCGGTCTTGCTCGGCGTGCGCGACCTCGGTCACCGCCTCGGTCCGGTTCGTTCGGCTTGATGGGAAAGGCACGATGTAGTACCTGAGAGACCATCTCGGATTCGCGGGGCTCGATCGGCCGGCCTACAGGCTCAGGCCGGTCTCCAGGTGTGCCAGTGCCGTGTCGATCTCGGCGGGCCCGTCCATGCGCGCGTCCTGCGCCCATTGGAGCCAGACCATGGCCACGACCCCGAAGACCGCGCCGACGGCGTTTCGGATGCGCGGGTCGTCCGTGCCGCATCCGGCTCTCTCCGCCACCGCCTCGCACACCTCATGGATCATATGAGGACTCCTGCGCAGGTTGGCGACCAGCAGTTCGGGCACGGTGGCTGCGAACACCTCCCGCGCGTGCCCCGCGGCGATCTCTTCGGCGGACAGGGCGGCGAACGCCGTGCGGAACGCGCCGCGCAGCACGGTGACCGGTGCGCCTGGCGGCTGAGTGGCCAGAGCCTCGACGAGAGGCGGGAAACGGTCGAGCGTGACCAGATGCTCCTTCGTCGGAAAGTAGCGGAAGAAGGTGGCGGGAGAGATCTCTGCGGCCTCGGCGATCTGCTCGACGGTGGTGGCGTTGTAGCCGCGCTCGCGGAAGAGCCGGAACGCCTCGCGCAGGATCGTCTCCCTGGTCCTGGCCTTCTTGCGTTCGCGTAGCCCACCGTCACCCATGCGTCGAACTTTATCGTGCCAGCAAATGATGGTGTACTCTCAATTGAGAGAGCTATCTCAAATTGTGCGGAGTAGTGGTGACGGAAGCGCACACGACATCACGTACGTCAACGGAGGTGGCCCGTCATGGGCGAAGACGTCAACGGCCTGCATCATGTGGGCCACATCGTGCTGGACATGGAGCAGGCGATGGAGCGGTATCGCCGGCTGGGCTTCACGGTGTCCCCACCTGCCTATCCCGTTCTTCCCCGGGTGGCGGGAGGCCCTGGTGAGCCGTTCGGGGTGTCCAACACCCACGTGCACTTTCCCGGCAACTTCGTCGAGTTGGTGGCCGTCATCCACGAGACCGGCCGCGTGCCCGGGGGAGCCCGTCCGATCCCGCTGCAGGTGCCCGACGACAAGCTGCCAGGGCTGGTGGCCGCCCTCGACGCCACCGCCGCGAACATCAGGTCCTTTCTCCAGCGTTTCCAGGGTCTCCACATCATGATCGCCAATGCGCCGGACATCGACAGCGTCGCCGCGCGGCTGACCGCCGGCGGCGTCGGTCACGGCGGCGTGCACGCCATCCAGCGGCCCGTGGAGACCAGCGCGGGGATCAGGATGGAGCCCGCTCGCTACCTTGAGATCTCCGATCCCGAATTGCCCGCCGGGCGCGTGCCAGAAGGCCGGATCGGGTTCGCCGAGAACGCGCCCGTCGAAGCGCCCCAGGACCAGCCGCATACCGGCCATCCCAATGGTGCGACCGGTCTGGTCGAATGCGTGCTGTGCGTCGCCGACCCGGCGCTGCCCGAGCTGGAGCGGCGCTACGGAACCTACTTCGGCCAGGCGCGGGACAGCCGGCTCGCGCCGGGCGCCGGCGCGGCGCGTTTCGACCGGGCGGACGTCACCGTCGTGTCCGCGTCGGCGCTCGCCGGCCTGCTGCCCGGTGAGCGTCCGGCGGCGCTGCCGGCGTTCGTCGCCTACACGGTGTCGGTACGCGACATCGCCGTCACCCAGCGGTTCCTGCGTGACAACGACATCCCGGTCACCCGAACCGGTCCCGGGGAGATGTTCGTGCCCGCCTCCGCTGCCCTGGGCACCGCGATCATCTTTCGCCAGGACGACTGAGACGACTTCCGCCCGACGAGCTCATGACGCTCCTACGGGAGGGCGGTCACGTAGAGTCACCCCGGTGCCGGGGTGCGGGTCCGCTCGGCGTCGGAGTAACGGCCAGGGCCTGGCGCTCCCGTCGGCGGCCTCGTCAATGCCGATGCTGTCGCGATCGACGAGGCCCTCGATGGGGCGGACGTCGCGGGGTCTCCCGCGGGCGGCGGTCAGGGTGCGCTGCGGGATTCCGCCGTGGTGATGGGTGCGTGCTCGGGGCCGCACAACGCCAGGATGAGCGGGACCGATCAGCCGGTCTCAGGCGAGCGTGACCTCGACGGGAAGCTTCTTGATGCCGTTGACGAAGTTGGAGCGCACCCGCGGCACCTCACCGGTGACGCGGATGTCGGCGAGGCGGGGGACGAGCTCCTCGAACATGATGCGGATCTCGGTTCGGGCCAGGAGGTTGCCCAGGCACAGGTGCGGGCTGCTCTTGCCGAAGGTGACGTGGTCGTTGTTCGTGCGGGTGACGTCGAAGGCGTACGGGTCGGCGAAGACCTTCTCGTCGCGGTTGCCGGAGGCGTACCACATGACGACCTTGTCGCCTTCTTTGATCTGCTTGCCGCCCAGCTCCACGTCGCGGGTGGCGGTGCGGCGGAAGTGGTAGACCGGCGAGGCCCAGCGCAGGAACTCCTCGACGGCGCCGGGAATGAGTGAGGGGTCGCGGCGCAGGAGGTCGAGCTGGTCGGGGTGCTCGATGAGGGCGAGCGTGGCGTGCGAGATGGCGTGCCGGGTGGTCTCGTTGCCGGCGACCACGAGCAGCAGGAAGTAGTTGTCGAAGTCCTGCTCCGAGAGGGGGACCCCGTCGCGCGGGGTCTCGTTGACGAGCTTGGAGACCAGGTCGGTGCCCGTGCCGCCGCGTCGCTGACGAGCGAGCTCCCGGCCGTAGACGAACACCTCCAGGGAGGCGGGGGAGCGGAAGGGCAGGTGCTTGTACTGCTCGCTCTCCGCGCTGCCCAGCGGCACGTCGGCGTAGTCGGGGTCGGTGTTGCCGATGATACGGCAGCTACCTGGAGCCCACCGTGTTCGACCGGGTCACCCCCGGCATGCGGCTGGCCCGCGAGGAGATCTTCGGCCCCGTGCTGTCCGTGCTCACCTTCGACGACCTGGACGACGCGGTCGCGCTGGCCAACGCCACCGAGTACGGCCTGGCCGCCGGCCTGTGGACCGCCGACCTGTCCACCGCCCACAAGGTCGCCCGCGCGCTGCGGGCCGGGACGGTCTGGGTGAACTGCTACGAGGAAGGCGACCTGAGCGTGCCGTTCGGCGGCATGAAGCAGTCGGGCAACGGCCGGGACAAATCAGCCCACGCCTTGGAGAAGTACACCGAACTCAAGACCACGTGGATCCAGCTGTGAGACCCCTGATCGCCATTCCCGCCCGCTTCTCCACCTCGGCCTCGGGGCTGCGCCACCGCGCGGAGGTGAACGCCCGCGCGCTGGTGGAGGCCGTATGGCTCGCCGGGGCCGAACCCGTCTCGCTGCACCCGCACGCCCCCGCGGGCGTCGCCGATCCGGTCGAGGTCGCAGGCCGCCTGGTCCGCTTCGACGCCGTCCTGCTGCCCGGCGGCGGCGACCTCGCCCCGCACCGGTACGGCGACCGTACCGCGCACGAAAGCGTCTACGACGTGGACGACGAGCAGGACGGCTCCGGCCTGGAGGTGGCCCGCCAGGCCCTTGCCGCCGGTGTGCCGCTCCTGGCCGTCTGCCGCGGCCTCCAGGTGCTCAACACGGTGCTGGGCGGAACCCTGGAGCAGGACATGGGTGGTACTGAGCCGGCGCACCGCCACGTGGTGCACCCGGTCGCGGTGCTTCCTGGGTCGCTCCGGCAGACGACCGGGGCGCAGAAGGTGAGCGCGTCCTGCTACCACCACCAGCGCGTGTTGCGGGTCGGCGAAGGGCTGGCGGTCCGGGTGTACAGCGCCACCGCCTGCCCGCCGCTGGTGGCCGTGCTCTCGTCGAAGTCGTTGGCGATGGTCAGGTTGCGGGCGGTGAAGTCGTGGCCGTGGACGAACATGGTCGAGCTGCCCGTCGTGCCGTACTCTCCGGCGAAGCGGTTGTTCACGATGACAGTGCTGTCGGGCGAGCGGCCAAGCCCGCGCAGCGTGATGTACGGCTTGTTCGACGGCACCGTGACGATCTCGCGATAGGTGCCGGGGGCGACGGTGATGGTGACCGGGCTGGGGTTGCCGCCCGGCACGGCATCGATGGCGGCCTGGACGGTCGTGTACATCCCGCTGCCGTCGGCGGCCACCGTCGGCCGCTGCGTCGCGGTGGCGGGTGACGTCGCCGTGACCACCCGCCTGCAGCACCGACGCAGTGGCGGCAAGGATGATCCAGCGGCTTGCCTTGCCGAGGTTGCGCGTTCTCATCACCTGGCCCTACCTGCCGATCGAGTCCTGCGGGCCGGAGAAGGCGGCCAGCACCTGGGGGAGAGCGGTGGCGGGGTCGACGGTGTAGGAGTAGAACCTCGTCGGGTCGAAGGCGACCCCCTGCTCCTTGATCAGGCCGTCACGCCAGGAGCTCGTGCCGGTGACGACGTTGGCCCGCTGGACCAGCTCGCCGGCGGGGTCGACGAAGTAGGGGTCGGCCACGTTGTGGAAGAGGCTGTGCTCGATCACGGCCTTGGTCTCGCCGCGCGCCCAGTTGCCGTACGACCTGATGTCCTGCAGGTAGTTGCTGTACATGTGCATGTTCAGCAGGTTGCCGCCGCTGGGGTTGCGCTGGTTGGTGCGGGCGAACCAGTTGTGGTGGAGGGTCATCTTCGTGATGAGGTTGGCCGTCCACCCGATCCCGAGGGTCTTGTTGTTCTCCAGGAACTGGTTCCACGACACCGTGATGTCGGTGGCGTCCTTGCGGCTGTCGAGCAGGCCGTCGTTCATCCGGGCGAGCCGGTTGTGGTCGATCCAGACCTTCGTCGCGGAGTCGATCTGGATGGCGTCGTAGTCGAAGTCCTTGTCATCCGGGTCGTCCTCGGGCATGAGGGTGTCGCGGATCGTCAGGTTCCGGATGATCACGTTGCTCGTGGTGGCGCCGAGGAAGAAGCCGCCGCCGACGATCTCACCTGCCGTGCCGACCCCGATGATGGTCTTGTTGGAGGCCACCTTGAGCTCGGTGCCCTTCGGGCTGATCTCGATCGCCCCGGCGACCTTGATGATGTACGGCTCGGCGGCCGTGACGTAGGTGTTCAGCTCCTCCTGGGTGGTCACGGTGACGACCTGGCCGCCCTGACCCCCGGTGGTGTCGGCGGCGAAGCCGTCGGCCTGGTCGGACCAGTGGCGCGGCCCGCCCACCGGGCGGAAGGTCCAGAGCCGGTCGGCGATCCGGTACTTGCCGTCGCCCGCGTAGGTCAGCGTGACCTCGGCGGAGCTGCGGTCGGCGCCGTTGACCAGGCGGACCTGGCCGCCCGCCGCGGCCTGCAGGCGGAGCTCGGCGGTGCGGCCGCGGCAGGGCCGTTCCCGGAGCTTGATGTCCAGGCACCGGCCGGTCTCGGCGTTGACGATGTGGTAGCCGCCGCCCACGCGGCCCGCGGCTGAGGCCGGGGTCGCGGTGGCGGCGAGCAGGATCAGGGTGGCGGCTGCCATGGCGGCATGACGCGCAGTGGTCACAGGGGGGTTCGCTTTCTGAGGAAGACCGGCCGGGGTGGTCGTCGCACGGCCGGGATTCTGGGGCGAGGTGCCCTCACTGTAGGAAGGCCGTGGAATTACCGTCAATGGCTTTCCTTAATGTTTGTTTCACCGATTGACGTAACCCGAAACCTCGCCGTAGCCTCCTGGCAACCCCCCGTGAGAAGGGCAAGACGACTCATGATTTCCAGAAGAGACATGCTGCGCACCGCCGGTCTGACCGGGCTCGGCCTGGCCGTGGCCGCCTGTGGACGTGGTTTCGGAGGCGGCGGCAGTGAGGCGGCCTCCGGCAAGATCCAGCTGAACATGGTCTGGTGGGGCGACGCCTTCCGCGCCCAGAAGACCCAGGCCGCGCTCGACCTGTTCATGAAGGCCAACCCGGGCATCACCATCAAGACCGAGTACCAGGACAGCGGCCCCTACAAGGACAAGCTGGCCACGCGCTTCGCCGCCGGCAATCCACCGGACCTGATGATGATGCGGATGGACAGCCTGCGGGAGTACGCCGACCGCAAGTCGCTGCTCAACCTCAATGACCATCCCGGCATCGTGGACACCGCCAACCTCAGCCAGGCCGCGACCGACCTCAGCAAGGTCGGCGACGCCGTCTACGGCATCCCCTCGGGGCTCAACGCGATCGGCTTCATCGTCAACAAGACGATCACCGACCAGTACGGCGTGACCATCCCCGACGGCGCCACCTGGACCTGGCAGGACCTGGCCAAGTTCGCCAAGCAGCTCACCGACAAGAGCGGCAAGAAGGTCTACGGCACCCTGGTGGACCCGGCGACCCTGGCCAACCTCGTCGTCTACGTCTCCCAGCAGGGCGAGGACCTCTTCACCGCCGACGGCAAGTTCGGCGTCAGCGAGGCCACGCTGACCACGTGGTTCCAGATGTTCGAGGACATGCGGAAGGAGGGCGGCTTCCCGCCCGCGGGATTCGTCGAGACGATCGGTTCCTCGCCCGACCAGTCCTACATCGCCAAGGGCTCCGTCGCCTCGCAGATCATCCCGAGCAACGGCTTCCTCGGCTACAACAAGGTCGCCGGCGGCAACCTGGCGCTGCTGGGCATCCCCGGCGAGGCCACCGCCAAGCGGCGCGGCACGAACATCGGCACCCCGGCGCTGTGGTCGGTCGCAGCCTCCTCCAAGCATCCGAAGGAGGCGCTGCAGCTGCTCAACTTCCTCATCAACGACGTGGAGGCCAACAAGGCCATGGGCACCACCCGCGGCGTTCCGGCCAGCACCGTCGTCGCCGACGCGATCAAGCCGACGCTGGAGAAGGACGACCAGGTGGCCACCGACTACCTGATCGGCCTGCAGAAGCAGACGCTGGTCGCCGTCCCGCCCTACCCCAAGGGCGCCAGCGGCATCCAGGACGAGCTCACCGCGGTCGCCCCCGAGGTCGAGCACGCGAGGCTGACTCCGGCCGAGGCCGCCAAGAAGGTCATCGAGGCGGCGACGAAGGCTTTGTCGCAGTGACGCTCGCGCCCGTGAAGGACCCGGCCGTGTCCGGGGCGCCGGTTGCGCCGCCCAAGGCGGCGAAACCCCCTCAGGACCGATCGGGCTACCTGTTCATCCTGCCCTGGTTCCTCGGGATGGCTTTCACGATCGTCCCGTTCTTCGCCTCGCTCTACCTGGCCTTCACCGACTACAACCTGCTGAACGTGCCGAACTGGATCGGCCTGGAGAACTTCGCCGAGATGTTCTCCGACGAGACCTGGTGGCAGTCGGTCAAGGTCACGGTGATCTACACCTTCGTCTCGGTGCCCCTCTCGCTGGCCGCCGCGCTGGGTGTCGCCATGCTCCTCAACCGGGGCGTGCGTGGCCTGCCGGTCTACCGGGCGATCTTCTACCTGCCCTCGCTGCTGGGCGGGAGCGTGGCGCTGGTGCTGCTGTGGCGCTACATCTTCGGCCTCAACGGCATCGTCAACGCCTTCCTCGGCTTCTTCGGCGTCGAGAAGATCGGATGGACCTCCGACCCGGACTACGCCCTCACCACGCTGATCATCCTGCACATCTGGACGTTCGGCTCGCCGATGGTGATCTTCCTGGCCGGCCTGAAGCAGATCCCGGCGATGTACTACGAGGCCGCCGCCATCGACGGCGCGACCAAGTGGCAGCAGTTCCGCAAGATCACGCTGCCGCTGCTCAGCCCGATCATCTTCTTCAACCTGATCCAGTCGCTGATCTCCTCCTTCCAGACCTTCACGCAGGGGTTCATCTTCAGCGGCGGCAAAGGCGGGCCCGCGAACTCCACGATGTTCTACAACCTCTACCTGTACAAGCAGGGGTTCGAGCAGTTCCACATGGGCTACGCCTCCGCGATGGCCTGGATGCTGCTGATCATCATCGCGGCGTTCACCGGGCTCAACTTCCTCCTGGCCAAGCGGTGGGTGCACTATGACAACTGACGAGACCTACATCGAGCGCCTCGGCAACACCCGCCGCAAGCGCTTCGGCAAGCACCTGCTGCTCTGTCTGTTCAGCATCGTCATGCTCTACCCGCTGGCGTGGCTGCTGTCCAGCTCGCTCAAGCCGACCGGGATCGTCTTCAAGGACCTGTCGCTCTGGCCCGCCGAGTGGGACCTGTCCAACTACACCGAGGGCTGGACGGCCCTGCAGTTCCCCTTCGACCTCTACCTGGTCAACTCGGTCGTCATCGTCGTGCTGAGCATCCTGGGCAACCTGCTGTCGTGCTCGCTGGCCGCCTACGCCTTCGCCCGGCTCAACTTCCGCGGCCGCAAGCTCTTCTTCGCGCTGACGCTCGGCACAATGATGCTCCCCGGTCACGTGCTGCTGGTGCCGCAGTACATCGTCTTCGCCAAGATGGGCTGGCTCAACACCTACTTCCCGCTGATCGTCCCCAACTTCCTGGCCACCAGCGCCTTCTACATCTTCCTCATGGTGCAGTTCATCCGCTCGCTGCCCAGGGAGCTGGACGAGGCGGCCCGCATCGACGGCGCGGGCACGTTCCGCATCTTCTGGAGCGTCATCCTGCCGCTGTGCAAGCCCGCCTTCGCGACCACGGCGATCTTCACGTTCATCTCGACGTGGAACGAGTTCTTCAGCCCGCTGCTCTATCTGACCGAGCAGGAGCTGTACACCGTCCCGCTGGCGCTGCGGCAGTTCATCGACTCCGAGGGCCAGTCGCAGTGGGGGCAGATGTTCGCCATGTCGTTCGTCTCCCTGGCCCCGGTCATCGGCTTCTTCATCGCCGGCCAGAAGTACCTGGTCAAGGGCATCGCCACCACAGGACTGAAATGAGACGCTACGCCTTCGTCGGGACCGGCTCACGCGCCCGGATGTACCTGGACGCCCTGCTCGGCCCCTACGCCGACCTCGGCCGTCCGGTGGCCTTCTGCGACACCAACGAGGTGCGCATGGCCTACTACGACCGGGTCGCGGGCGCCCCGCTGCCGCACTACGCCCCTGACGACTACGACCGGGTGCTGAAGGGGGCGGACGTGGTGGTGGTCACCTCGCCCGACGCCACGCACGCCGGCTACGTCAGCCGCGCGCTGCGCGCGGGCGTGGACGTGGTCGTGGAGAAGCCCATGACCACCGACGTGGAGGGGCTGCGCCGGATCGGCTCGGCTCTGGTCGAGGGTACGGCGGAGCTGACGGTCACCTTCAACTACCGGTATTCGCCCCGCAACAGTCTCATCAGGCAGTTGCTCGCCGACGGCGAGATCGGCGACGTCACCTCGGTCACCTTCGAGTGGTGCCTGGACACCGTGCACGGCGCCGACTACTTCCGCCGCTGGCACCGCGACAAGTCCGCCTCCGGCGGGCTGCTGGTGCACAAGGCCACCCACCACTTCGACCTGGTCAACTGGTGGCTGGACGACCGGCCCGAGGTCGTCTTCGCCCGCGGCGGGCTGCGCTTCTACGGCCGGGCCAACGCCGCGCGCCGCGGCCTGGGACCGCGGCCGGACCGGGGGCCGGTCGCGGGCGACCCGTTCGCCCTGGACCTGGCCTCCGACGAGAGGCTCCGCGAGCTGTACGGCGCCGGCGAACACCTCGACGGCTACATCCGCGACCGCGACGTCTTCTCCGACGGCATCACCATCGAGGACAACCTCAACGTCGTCGTCGGCTACCGGGGCGGGGCGTCGATGTCGTACAGCCTGCACGCGCACTGCCCGTGGGAGGGCTACCGGGTCGCGATCAACGGTACGGCGGGGCGCATCGAGCTCGACGTGGTGGAACGGCCCCACGTCTCCCCGACGGGCGTCTCGGCGACCATCGGCGCGGCCACGGCCAACCCGGATTCCGGTACGGCCCGCGGCCCGGCCGCCCGCCGCGAGGGCGAGCCCGGCTCGGTGCTCGACCCGAGTGCCGAAGCCGAGGGCTCCGGGAGCGGCCCCGCCGGCAGCGGGCACCGCACCCGCGGTTCGCGGCTGTTGCTGCAGCGGCACTGGGAGCCCGCCGTGGAGATCCCCATCCCGGACGGCGCGGGCGGCCACGGCGGCGGTGACGCGATGCTCCTGCACGACGTCTTCCGCGGACCCTCCGGTGACCCGCTGCGGCGGCAGGCCGGGTTCGCCGAGGGGGCGGCCAGCGTGCTGGTGGGGGTGGCGGGCAACGAGTCGCTGCGCACCGGCCGCGCCGTGCGGCTGGACGAGCTCGAGCCGATCCCGGTCAGGTCCGCGCGATGACGCCTGCCGTACTCGTGGCGGCACCACTCGGGGGTTACGCTCAGAACTCCCGAGTACGAGAAGGCGGCGAGATGTCTGCGGAAGTGTTGCGGCTCGACGGGCGTAAGGTCGCCACCTACGTCTGGCGGCCGGAGGCGCCCGCCTCCAGCTCGCCGCGTCCCTTCCTGCATCCGGTACGCACGCTCGCTGGCCGTACCGTCACCGACGCCGTCCCCGACTCCCACCCGCACCAGTTCGGCATCGGCGTGGCCTACCCCGACATCGACGGGGTCAACTTCTGGGGCGGGCGCACCTTCGTCGCCGGCCACGGCCCTGCCTGGCTGGACAACCACGGCTCGCAGCGGCACGAGCGCTGGGAGCGGCGCGGCGGCGACGAGCTGGCGCACAGCCTGCGCTGGCTCGGTCCGGACGAGCGGGTGCTGCTGCACGAGCGTCGCGCGATCGGCTGCGAGCCGGTGTCGGGCAGCGTGTGGGCGCTGTCGGTGCGCAGCAGGCTGGCCAATGTCACCGACCGGCCGCTGGAGGTGCGCAGCCCGGCCGCCAAGGGGCGGGTGGGCGCCGGGTACGGCGGCTTCTTCTGGCGCGGCCCGGCGGTGTCGGGCGCGACGGTGCTGAGCCCGGCGGGTCCTGGGGCGGAGCCGGTGCACGGGCGCAGCGCCGCGTGGGTGGCGGTGGCGGGGGCCGACTGGACGATGGTGTTCGTGCCAGGCGACGCGGAGACCGCCGGCGACCGGTGGTTCGTGCGGGCCCGCGACTACCTCGGGGTGTGCTCGAGCGCGGCCTGGGACGAGCCGCTGGTGCTGCAGCCGGGCGAGGAGATCGCCCGCCATGTGGTGGCCCTGGTCGCCGACGGCGTGCTGAACGCCGAGTCGGCGGCCGAACTGGTCGCCGAGAGCGAACGCGGCGCGACAGCCTACGGGCTCCCTGCGGCGGACCGCCCGGTGCTCGGCGGCGCACCGGGCTTGCCCTCGCGCCCGGTGCTCGGCGGCACGCCGGGCTTGCCCTCGCGCCCGGTGCTCGGGGGCGCACCGGGCTTACACTCGCAGCCGGTGCCATGACGGCCGCCTTCCGGCTGAGCGGGCCGCGGCCGCCCGAGGGCGCCGTCCGGCAGGAGGATCTACGCGATCTCAACCTCAAGGTGGTCTTCCAGCACATCCTCGACGCGGGCCGCCCGATCTCGCGTACGGAGCTGGCCACCGCGACCGGGCTGACCCGGCCCACGATCACCCGCATCGCCGAGGAACTGCTGGCCGGGCGGCTCATCACGGAGAAGGGCGTCACTCACAACGGCCGCGCGGGCCGTCCCCGGGTGGGCCTGACCCTCTCGGACCGGGGACCCGCCGGGCTGGGCCTGGACATCCGCGCCGACGGGCTGGCCGCCTGCGTCGTGGACCTCACCGGTACGGTCCGCCACCTGACGTTCGCGCCCATGCCGCCCACCGGACGTGACGCCGAGGCGGTGCTGGGCTCGCTGATCCGCATGGGCTGCGAGGCGATCGAGGCGGTCACGGCCAAGGAGCTGACCGTGGTCACCGCGACGCTGGCGGTGCCCGGACCGGTCGACGGCGGGGTGGTGCGCATCGCGCCCGCGCTGGGCTGGCGCGACGTCGACGCCGGAACGTTCCTGGCCGACCTGGGCGTGCCGTGCGTGGTGGACAACGAGGCCAACCTGGCCGCGCTGGGCGAGCTGTACGCCGGGGACGACCCCCTGGGGAGTTTCCTGTACGTCTCGGGAGGGCTCGGCATCGGCGCCGGGATCGTGCTGAACGGCAGCCTGATGCGCGGGGCGCGCGGCTGGAGCGGCGAGCTGGGGCACGTGACCGTCGAGCCGGAGGGCGCCGCGTGCGCCTGCGGGTCGCGCGGCTGCCTGGAAACCTACGCCAGCACCGGCGCCATCCTCGGCGCGCTGCGAGGAGCACCCGACCGGACCGACGCCCGCGACAGTGCCGTTCCCGGAGAAGCCGGTGACGCTTTCGAGAGGATCAACCCCGACTCCGTCATCACCAGCCGCGCCGAGGCCGCCGACCCTGCCGCGCTGGTCGCGCTCGACCGGGCCGGGAGCGCGCTCGGCATCGCGCTGTCCGGCGCGGTCAACGTGCTCGACATCGACTCCGTCCTGCTCGGCGGCAGTTTCGCGCTGCTGTCGTCGTGGCTGACCGACCCGGTGCGCGCCGAGATCGACCGCAGGGTGCTGACCGCCTCCTGGTCGCCGGTCACCATCCGCCCCACCCTGCTCGGCCCCGACGCGGCCGTCATCGGCGCGGCGCTCACCTCCATCGACCAGATCCGCCGCCGCCCCACCACCTGGCTGGCCCGCCAGAGCTGAGTTGGCACGTGCGAGACTGGGTCCATGGCGACCGGTGTAGGTGGCGCGCAGAAACGTCGGGCGGGCAGGGGCACAGGCCGGCTCCCGACGATGAAGGACATCGCGGACCATCTGGGGGTCTCGCGGCAGTTGGTCTCGCTCGTGATGAGGGGCGTTCCCGGGCCGAGCGAAGAGTCGAGAGAACGGATCCTGGCCGCGGCCGCTGAGCTCGGCTACCGGCCGAACCGAAGCCGCCCGCACCCCCGCCGACCCCGGCCTCACCACCGTCACCTACACCCTGGCCGACAGCTCACCCCACGCCGCCGCCTTCGCGCGACTCCAGGATCACATCCCGCCGCCATGAAGCAGGCCGCACGGCTCGCTCCCTCGCGGATGTCGTCGCGACGACGACGCCCGCGCCGCGCCCGCCACGCCGACACATCACCAGCCGCCATCAGGGAGATTCCAACGCCGAACACCGGCGCATCCGCGCCCGCATCCAGCACACCTTCGCCCGGCTGAGGAACCACAAGATCCTGCGCGGGTGCCGACGGAAGCGAGCCGGTCTCCACCACGCCGAAGAAGGCCTGGAGTGGCTTCGCCGGCAGATCTGACAAGTGACAGCAGGCTTACCGGCACGGCAGCCCTGGTGGAGGGCCTGGAACGGCCCCGGTCCGTGGAGACGCTGTTGGCGAAGTAGACCGAACAGGAAGGGCCCCGTGATCACTAACGTGATCACGGGGCCTTTCCTGTGCCAGGAGCTGTATGCCGAGCCAGCTTCACCGCTGAAAGCAACAGGATGAGGGCGGAGCTCGGGATGCTGTGACCGGTAACTTCCACCGGGTTGGTTGCACCTAGCAGCTGCGGTTGGCGGGGACTTCGAAGATGAGTCCGAGACCTTCCTCTTCGTCCCAATCTTCGCCGACCTGGACGAAGCCGAAGCCGGCGATCGTGGCCAGGGACGCCACATTGTCAGGACTGATCGTCGCCCGTACGGTCTTGACCTCCGGTTCGGCCGCGGCCCGGCGCAACAGCTCGATCAGGATGGCTCGGCCATAGCCCTGGCGGCGGAAGTCAGGAGCGACGGCGTAGCCGATCTCCACCATGCCCGCCTCATCGGGCGGTCCGTGAAATCCGGCATGACCGATGACGACACCTTCAGGCCCGGTCACCGCCTGCCGCGCCATCCACCGCGCGTGGCGGGGATCGGCGGCCATCTGGTCGAGCCGAACCTGCCACAGCGACCGCGCTCCATCTGTCACGAAGTACTCAGTCAGCGCGACCCCAGCCGTGTCACTGGCTGCGGCCAGATCCCCATCGAGCAGAGCGGACATCGCGGTGCTCGACAACTCGACAAAGCGCACTTGCTTCGAACTGGTGGGGAACGACGTCTGTTGATCAGCTTCATCTGTCACCGTGCGGATGGTCGCAGAACGTTGGGCAGACGTCCAACGAATTTTGGAGTGATTGATCAACCGCACTTGCTCACGACAGCATCCACCACCACGAGCACCAACCCGCTGAGAGTCATGTCGGGTACCGATTCTCCTGCTTTGCGGCGCTCATCGTAAAAGTGAATCGCTGCACTACTGCTACGCCGACCATTCGGTCATGCCGCAGGGCGTAAGGCTGCGAAGTGCGGGTTGGAGCCAGCGGGATTCCTGTCAGCCAGGCATCGAGCCTGGTGAGGTTCATCGCCGCGGCGATGAACAGATGCTGGAGATGGGTCTTGGCGGTCCCGCGGTAGCGGGATCTGCGCAGGCCAAAGCCTTTGACGCCTTGGGCGGTGGTGCCCTCCACGCCTGCCCTGTGGGCATAGCGTTGCTGCCACTCGTCGGTGCTTTGCCTCGCTCGTGCGCGTTGCAGAGCTTCATGCTCCTCCTGCGGACGCAGGGTGATGCGCCGGCCCTTGGCCCTACGGGTGCACAGGTCCCGGCTGGGACAGTCCTTGCAGCTACGCATGGAAAAGCGCACCCGGATGACCGGAGTTCCGCCTTGATCGATTTCGTTGGCCCAGGGCGAGCTCTTGGCTCCGGTGGGACAGGCCATGACGCGGTTGTCCCAGTCGATGGTGAAGTCGCTGACGGCGAAGCCGTTGCCTTCGGCGCTTTGCCAGGCGTTGTCGGGCATCATCGGTCCCAGCAGTTCGATGCCGCGGCGATCGGCGCGTGCGAGGTTGTGCGCGCTCATGTAGCCCTTGTCGGCCAGGTGGACCGCCGGTGTCAGTTCACGCGAAGCCAGGGCCTCCTGAACCAGGCCGGTGGCCTCGTAGTCGCTGCCGGGCGACGGAGCGGTGATCACGTTGGTGATCAGATGTGGGGCGTCGGTGTCGCAGGTCTCGGTGAGGTGCACCTTGTAGCCGTCCCAGTGCGAGTCGCGCTTGGTTCCGGCTCGGGCGTCGCTGTCGTAGGGCGAGATCTGGCGGATCGTGCCCGGCGGCTGCTCGTCCGGGGTTCGCCAGCGCAGTTGATCGTCGATGGTGACGTACTGCTGGATCCATACGTGGCGCAGCGTCTGCACTGCGGGGAGGTCGCGCAGCCATCCAGGGGCGGCCTGCGAGTAGACCGCGCGCAGGACGCCATTCCCGTCGGCGCCGATCTCGTGGCCGAGTTGGATGCGCTCGGGCTTGTTCTTGGGCAGCCGGTAGTCCTCGATGCGGGCCTCGTAGCGTTCGAACCATCCAGGTTCGGCTTGGGCCCGCAGCCAGTCGGGGGCTGCGGCGGCCAGCGCGTTGAGCGCGGCGCGCACCGTTTCATGCACCTGCTCCAGCCGGTTCATCGTGCGCATGGCCATGAGCACGTGGGTGGAGTCGGTTCGCTGCCGGCCCCCGGCTCGAAGCAGCCCGGCGGTTACGGCACGCTCCAAAATCGTGTCGAGCAGGCTCTGCTCGAGCGATCCTGCGATCAGGCGATCCCGGGACTCGCTGAGCACTGAGTAGTCAAAACCGGCATCGGTCAGCTCCAGCCCGAGCGCGTACTTCCAGTCGATCCGCGCCCGCACAGCCTCGGCCGCCTGCCGGTCGGACAATCCCTCGCCGAACTGCAGAATCGACACCAACGCCAGCCGCGCTGGGGACAGCGCCGGGCGGCCACGGACAGAGAACGCCGCAGCGAAGTCCTCATCCTGGAACAGGACACCCAACGCATCCCGGATACGGATCGCCAGGCTGCCCTTCGGAAAGGCTGCCCGGGCTACCGCCAGGGTGGCTGCCGGGATCTGACCTGGACCAGTCGAACGCAGCGACACCCACAACTCCATCCGCGAGCAAGAACGACAACAACGGCCCCATGATCACAGAGGTGATCATGGGGCCGCTTCTGTTCGATCTACTTCGCCAACGGTGTCACGTGGATGGACGGGGGCCGTTTGTCGTCACCGGGCGGTCTGCCTCTCTTCTTCGGAGGCTGCGGGTCACAGGCTGCGGGCGGTGATGTCGCCGTGGGAGGTGGTGGCGTGGATGTCGAGTTCGGCGGTGCCGTCGTTCTTGAGGGCGTTGGTGATGCGGCCGTGGGTGGTGCCGGCGTCCAGGGCG
>NZ_JBIEIS010000054.1:13251-84002 GCF_043496855.1 Nonomuraea sp. JJY05 | reverse complement strand
CGGTGGCCGCAACATGTCACGGCGACACGCCGTAACTGTAAAGACACAGTCCGCTATATGCGGATAGATGCTATAAGCCTCTGATCAGGGCATACGCCCAAGAATTTGGTTTAAGAACAAGCTGAGTGCCCGTGTACAAACTGATCGTCAGGCGGATTCGGGAGACGCGGATCGGGCGAGTCGTCGCCCCATGGGGATGATCATCGCCCACAGGACCATGGCCTCGTGGTGCTCGGATAAGCGCTCATAGTCGCGGACGCACCGCCGGCGCTGGGAGATCCACGACAGGGTCCTCTCCACCACCCACCTGCGAGGGAGGAAACAAACCCTTTGATGTCATCGCGGCGTCTGATGATCTCCAGGGTGACTTGGACATGCTTCTTGGCCCAGGACACGAGCTTGCCGGCGTACGCGCTGTCGGCCAGACCAACGAGATCCTCTCGTGCCAGTCGTGCAGGCGTTCCAGCGCGGGCTTGGCGCCGTCGCGGTCCTGGGCGCCGGCGGCGGTGACGATGACGACCAGCAGCAGGCACAGGGTGTCCACGATGATGCGCCGCTTGGTGCCCTGCACGTTCTTCGCGGCGTCGTATCCGCGCGAGTCACGGGCGACGGTCTCGGCGGCCCGCAGGGACTGCGAATCGATGATCCCCGCGCTGGGCTCCGGCTCGCGTCCCTCGGTCACGCGGACCTGTTCGCGCAGGTCGTTATGGAGAGCATAGACATCACCGTCTTGCCACCAGCGAGTGAAGATGGCATGCACGGTACGCCAGGGCACCAGGAAGTCGGCGGGCAGATTGCGCCACTTGCAACCATTGTCGACCACGTACCGGATGGCATCCATGATCAGACGGCGGCAGTACTTCTCGGGTCGTCCGCCGTTGCCGTCAACCAGGCGGGCCAGGGCATCAGCGGTTCGATGACCTGCCATCCGGCGTCACTCATGTCGGTGGTGTAGCGGGGCTGCCGGGTCGGGTGATCGGTTCCGCGGCCGAACCGGCAGGCCTCGCATGAGCAGGCAGCTTCTTCGTTGCGGGAGACACCAGCATCGGTGTGGGTCAGAAGGACCCACAGGTGCCCGAATGGGTCTCTCAGCATGGCCGACCGGGCTCCGTAGAACATGTCGGTCGGAGGCTGGAGCAACTCGGCGCCGGCGCGGACGGCCTGGGCGCTGAGCGTGTCCACGTCATCGACATAGATATGGAGACCCACTGTCGAGCCACCCGCGGCACCAGGAGCTTTGAAGGGGCCATCCGCGTCCCCGCGCGTCGGCATACCCGGCCAAACGCCTTCGGCAACCCATTCCTCGTGACGCTGGGGCTGGCGGCGATCGTCTCGGCCCCGCCGTGCTGGCGGTGATGTATATCCGGATGTATCCGATCTTCCAGATCGCCGAGCGCGCCCAGGGATGCTTGCGGCTCGAACATGCGCCGCCGACCGGCTGGTCGACGCGCTGGCGCGGGCAGGCACGGGCAGGCGGCGAGCAGCTTCGGACGGGGGCGGGCAGGCGCGGAGGGGGCGGGCAGGCGCGGAGGGGGCTGGCAGGGCCGGACGAGGGGGGAAGGCCGGACGACCGTGGCGCCGCCGGCCGGGCGGTCCCTTCCCTGCTGGGTGGGCGCGATCGGGCGCCCCGTCCCGGAGGCAGCGGCGGGCTGGGCAGGAGACCGGGCCGGGGGGCCGGGGGGCCGGGCCGGGGGGCCGGGCCGGGGGGCCGGGCCGGTTAGGGCGGACGGGAGCGGGATGGCGGACGGGGGCGGGTGGGGGGGTTGTACGGACTTGTACGGATGATTCGGGCAGGGCTTCACCGGTCACGGGATTCTCGTCAGCGTGGTTCCAGGAACGCCCCATCGCGGAGCGCACGGCTTCGCGCGAGCAGAGAGGAACCCCGTTGTCCAGACTCATCAAGGCCGCGTTCGCCGCGGCGGCGCTGTCCGGCGCTCTCGCGCTGACGATCACTGCCGCCGATGCCGTGTCCAGTTCCCAGACCGGCACGCAGACCAGCGCTCAGTCTTACACCGGGGAGAGCAGCCCGTGGACCGCCCAGACAGTCGGAGCCTGGGGGAATATCCCGACGGCGTCTGTCAACGTCACCGTGCCCTCGGGGACGACGCGATTCGTCGACGCCCGCTTCACCGCCGAGTCCATTTGCGCCGGCGACGCCAGTGCATGGTGCTCCGTGCGTATCGTCGTGATCAACTCCGCGGGGACGACCACCGAGCTGCAACCGGTCACGAGTACGGACTACAAGTTCGACAGCCCCGGTGGCGCCGAGGAGGCTCACGCCCTTGAGCGTTTCTCTGCTCCCTTGGGCGCGGGCACCTACACCGTCCGGGTGCAAGCGCTGCGCATCACGGGCATCACTCAGTTCACCCTGGACGACTACGCGTTCACGGTCGGCCTCGTCGAGCCCTGAGGCATGACGAGATAGTGCCGGGTCATCGATAGGCCTCTGCGGGCGTCTCCGCAGGGGCCTATTGATCATGAGATCAGGCGACTGGGGCGTCGTGACGCGCACGCCGTACCGGGCCAGGGCCGTCATCCGCCGGTGCGGCGCCTCCGGCGGCAACCGCAGCCGCAGCGACAGCGACAGCGACAGCGACAGCGGCAACGGCAACGGCAACGGCAGCGGCAGTAACCCCGGTCCGACACTGAGGAACTCTGTGGCTCGTTTCAGCGCCTTCTCCAGGTTCTTGCCCGATGTCGCCCCCGCGCCCGCGCCCGCGGGACGGTCAGCAGCGGGCGCCGATGGGGCTGGGACGGCGGCGAGGTCGGCCGGAGACGGCCGGACGGGCCCCCGCCACAGTCGGCCGGCCGTTGAGAAGGCTGTCACCAAGTACAGCGCGAGCGCATTGAGGCTGGTCAGTGCGGGCTTCGTGGGGCCCGAGCAGGCTATGTCAAGGGTGCGGACGTCGGTTCAGGCGGCGCGGTAGCGGGTGGCCAGCTCGGGGCGCTGCGCTCCGAAGGCGGCGAGGTCGGCCTGGAAAACCGCGTCGAGGAGGCCGGCGTCCTCCACGCCCGGGGCGCAGACGGTCTCGCCCAGTTCCAGGCCGCGCAGGCTGGCGGTGACGACGTCGTCGGCCGCCATGCGGGGCACCCTGCTCATGTCGAGGCCCTGGCGCTCGTGGAACTCGGTGGCCACCACGCCCGGGCACACGACCTGCACCTTGACGCCGGTGCCTTCGAGCTCGGCGCTGAGGGTCTGGGAGAGGGCGACGAGGTAGGCCAGGCTCCCGCCGTAGACAGCTCGGCGGGGCATCTGGGAGTGCGGGGCGGGGCCGCTGAAGGCGATCATGCCGGCCACGTTGACGATGGTGCCTTCGCCGCGTGCCTGCATGCCCGCGACCACGGCACGGGTGAGCATGGTGGGGGCGAGGACCTTGACGCTGACGAGTTCTGCGGCCTTGTCGGCGGGCAGCTCGGCGAGCGGCATGTAGTGGGCGACACCGGCGTTGTTGACCAGCATGGTCAGCGGCTCGGTCGCGCAGATCTCGGCGACCGTGGCGATGCCTGCGGCGGTGGACAGGTCGGCGGCCACGGCCTGGACCTTGACCTCGGGGTGCGCGGCGGCGAACTCTTCCAGGCGGTCCTTGCGCCGGCCCACGATCACCAGGTCATAGCCGTCGGCGGCCAGACGCTCGGCGAAGGCCTTTCCGATGCCGGAGGTGGCGCCGGTGACGAGTGCGAGCTTGCTCACTGTTGTTCCTTTCCATTGCCGGGCCGTGGCGGCCAGGGTTCGGCTCCGCCGCCCGCTCTGCGAGAAGTGATCGTGGTTCGTGATCACGCCGCGAGCCTGCGACACGGCCGTACGACAAGCCTCAAGCCTGTGACACGGCCGCACGGCCAGCCGCGAGCCTGCGACGCGGCCGTGCGACCGGCCGCGAGCCTGCGGCACGACCGTGCGACCGGCCTCAAGCCTGCGACACGGCCGTACGACCAGCCAGGCGTCTGGTCTTCCTGGGAACGCCGGTACCAGGCAGGCCCGCAACGGGGCAGGCACACTGGCAACCATGGCGACGACGGAATTCGGGCAGGCAGTGCGCCGGTGGCGCGAACGGATCACGCCGGAAGCCGCCGGACTTCCCGCCGGCGGCCAGCGGCGTACCCCAGGGCTTCGACGCGAGGAGCTGTCCCAGCTGGCCGGGATCTCGGTCGACTACATCACCCGCCTCGAACAGGGCCGCGCCACCAGTCCCTCGCAGCAGGTCATCGAAGCCCTCTCCAGGGCCCTGCGGCTGTCGAGCCCCGAGCGCGCACACCTCTTCCAGCTGGGCGGGCTGCAGCCGCCGGGACCGGACAGCGTGCCCGCCTACCTCACGCCCAGCGTGCAGCGCCTGCTGGACCGGCTGACCCACACCCCTGTCGCCGTCTTCGACGCCGCCTGGACGCTCCTGCTGGCCAACCCGCCCTACGCCGCCCTCATGGGCGATCCCACCCGATGGCGCGGCCACCAGCGCAACGGGGTGTGGCGCAACTTCCTCGGCCCCAGCGACCGCGTGCGGCACACCCCGCAGTCACGGCGCGCCCTGCAGACCGCACTGGTCGCCGACCTGCGCACAGCCAGCGCCCGCTACCCGGCCGACCAGCGGCTCAGGCGGCTGATCGACGAACTGCTCGGACAAAGTGACCTGTTCGCCGAGTTGTGGGACACCGGCATCGCCGGTCGCCACGAGGCGGCCCGCAAGACGATCGACCACCCGCACGTCGGCGCCGTCACCCTCGACTGCGACATCCTCACCGTAGCCGGCAGCGACCTGCGCATCATGGTCTACACCGCCGAGACCGGCACGGAAGACGCCGATCTTCTCGCACTGATCACCACCCTGGGTACGCAAGAACTCGTGGGCCGGCGCCGGCCCGAGACGTACAACTCAGAAACAGGCGCTGACGCGTAGCTGGGTCACACACCCATCGCGCACGCCGTGGCGGGATAGCCGTGGCGGGATAATCGCCAGCACGCGTCCATCCGTTCCACGAGCCACCACCCACCGGCTCGTCCTCGGGCACTGCGTAGTGGGATCCGACCGCCCATCCGTCATCGGGGCCGGTCGCGGACCGCGTCCTCCAGGGAGCCGGCCGGTTTCGCGCCGTCGGGCTCGATGCGGTCCCACCCGGCCGTCCTGCGCTGTCCGATCTCCGGTACGCATCACGAGCACAACCCGCCGTTCGGGCGGTCGGAGATGGTTTGCCTAGGATCGGGGGTCGATCGCTCTTCCAGAGGAGGCGGAGATGACCGGCGCGTTGGCGGAGGCCGAATGGGAGTCGCATCGCTCCGCGGTCTTCGGGGCGGCCTACCGGATCCTCGGCAC
Source organism: Nonomuraea sp. JJY05 (assembly GCF_043496855.1). NCBI lineage: Bacteria > Bacillati > Actinomycetota > Actinomycetes > Streptosporangiales > Streptosporangiaceae > Nonomuraea > Nonomuraea sp. JJY05. Next base: position 78,699 of record NZ_JBIEIS010000054.1, on the reverse strand, counting down.
CGTGACCGAGGCCGAGGACGTGACGCAGGAGGTCTGGTTGCGCGCCGCCGCCGCCGACCTGTCCGAAGTGCGGGATCTGCGGGCCTGGCTGGTGACCGTGGCCGCCAGGACGTCCTACAACGTGCTGCAGTCGGCGCGCGTCCGGCGCGAGTCCTACGTCGGGCCCTGGCTGCCCGAACCGCTGCTGACCGGGCCGGACGCCGCCGCCCGGGTGCTCATGGACGAGTCGGTGAGCACCGCGATGCTGGTGGTCATGGAGACGCTCACCCCTGCCGAACGCGTCGCGCTGGTGCTGCACGACGTCTTCGACTTCCCGTTCGCCCGGATCGCCGAGGTGCTCGACAGCACGCCCGCCGCCGGCCGCAAGCTCGCCTCCCGCGCGCGGGCGCGGGTCGCCGCGGTCCAGGAGCGGCCCCGGGCGTCCAGGGCCGAGACCGAACGCGTGCTCAAGGCGTTCAGGGCGGCCGCCGACGCGGGTGACATAGCCGGGCTCGTCGAGCTGCTGCACCCCGAGGCCGTGTACGTCGCCGACGGCGGCGGAAAGGCGACCGCCGCGCGCAGGCCGATCCGGGGCGCCGAGCGGATCGCGCTGCTGGCGGCCAGGCAGATCGAGCTCAGGCGGCCGGACGCGTTCGAGGTCATCGAGGTGAACGGGCACCCGGCCCTGGCGACCTACCAAGGCGGCGAGCTGGTCTGGCTCGACACCGTGGAGATCGCCGACGGGCGGATCACGACGTTCAGGAGGCTAGTGAATCCGGAGAAGCTCGCCCGCATCGGTCACATCTGACCCCGCCGTCTTGTCTCCCTGCCGACCGGCCCCCGATCCCCCCGGGGGCGAGGCTGAGAGAGGACAAGACAGTGGCGCACGTTGTGATCATCGGAGGCGGTTTCGCGGGCGTGTGGAGCGCGGCGGGAGCGGCGCTGGCGCGCGGGGCGGCGGACCTGCGCATCACGCTCATCTCGCCGAACGAGCACCTGGTGCTGCGGCCCCGCCTGTACGAGCCGGAGCCGGACCTGGCCAAGGTGGAGCTCGCCAGGATCCTCGGGCCGATCGGCGTCGAGCACCTGCGGGCCTCGGTGAGCACGATCGACACCGGCCGCCGCGTGGTGGTGGCCGACGGCCGGGAGATCGGCTATGACCGCCTGGTGCTGGCGGCGGGCAGCAAGCTCGTCCGGCCGGAGGGCCTGCCCGGCGCCGAACGGCTCTTCGACATCGACACCCTGGACGGGGCCCGGCGGCTCACCGAGCAGCTGCGCGACCGAGAGGACTACTCCGCCGTGGTCGTCGGCGCCGGGTTCGTGGGCCTGGAGGCCGCGACCGAGCTGGCCGCCCGGGGCCGGGTCCTGCTGGTGGACCGGTCGCAGGTGGTCGGGGACCGGCTCGGCCCGGGACCGCGCGAGGAGATCGAGGCGGCGCTGGACCGGCTGGGCGTCGAACGCCGCCTAGGGACGACGGTGACGGAGGTCGGCGACGGGTACGCCGTCCTGTCCGACGGCACCCGGGTCGAGGCGGACGCGGTGGTCTGGTCGGTCGGGATGAGGGCCAGCGAGCTCACCCGGCAGATCTCCGACGAGCTCGATCACCTCGGCCGGGTGCCGGTGGACCAGCAGTTGCGCGCCCTGCCCGAGGTGTTCGCCGCCGGCGACACGGCCGCCGCGGCGTTCGACGCCGAGCACACGGTCATGCAGGCCTGCCAGCATGCCACCCCGCTCGGCAAGGTCGCCGGGTACAACGCGGCGGCCGACCTGCTCGGCATGCCGCTACGCGACTTCACCCCCGGCCCGTACGTCACCTGCCTGGACCTGGGCGGCGCCGGCGGGATCTTCACCAGGGGCTGGGACCGCCGGGTGATGGCCTCGGGCGCCGCGGGCAAGGAGGTCAAGCAGCGGATCAACCAGCACATCCACCCGCCGGTCGACGACGCCGCGAAGATCCTCGCCGCCGCCGACCGCGTCCACCTCGAGCTGCCCTTCTTCCCCCGCGACGAGGAGACGGCCGCCCCCGCCGCGTGAACCGGCCGGTCAGCCGGGCAGGACGGCGGCCAGGCGTTCCTGGCGCAGGGCGTCGTAGCGGGAGTTGTCGAGGGGGGCCAGGTCGCCCACCCGCCACGACAGCAGCAGGTCGGCCAGGGCCGGGTTGCGGGCCAGGGCCGGGCCGTGGAGGTAGGTGCCCACCACGTGACCCGCGTAGCAGCCCTCGAAGCCGTCTCCGTTGCCCACCCCGACGAGGGTCTTGGACAGGGGCTTGACGCCCGGGCCCAGGTGGGTGACGCCCATGTGGTTCTCGAAGCCGGTCAGGGTCGGGAGGTTGAGCGCCGCGTCCACCTCGGCGGCCAGCTCGCCGACCGCTCGGGCGGGACCGCGGGAGCTGGCGATGTCCAGCAGCCCGATCCCGTCGACCGGCTGGCCCTCCTCGCCCCCGAACGTGCTGCCCATGATCTGGTATCCGGCGCACACCGCCAGCAAGGCGGCGCCGCGGGCGACGGCGTGGTGGAGGCCGCCGTCGCGGCGCAGGCGTTCGGCGGCCAGGATCTGGGGGCGGTCCTCGCCGCCGCCGATGAGGTAGATGTCGCCCGTCTCCGGCACCGGGTCCGCCGAGCGTACGTGGATCGTCTCGGTCGCGATCCCCCGGCGGTTGGCGCGCTGCTCCAGGACGAGCACGTTGCCCTGGTCGCCGTACGTGCTCAGCAGGTCAGGGTAGATCCAGACGATGCGAAGGGCGCTGTCAGACGGCACGGCCGAACTCCGTTCGGATCTGCTGGAAGGCGGTGTAGTTGGCGATGACGTCGACCCGGCCGGGAGGCTGCATGGCCAGCGCCTCCGTGAACGTGCCGCACAGCGTGAACGGCACGTCCGCCACGTCGAGCCGGAGCGCCAGGTCGAGGCGGCGCTCGCCCGTAACGAAGACGGGGCGCCCGCGCAGGATGCGGTAGTCGACGTCCCACAGCCACGAGGTGTCGCGCCCGTCGGGCCCGTTGGCGTTGACCGAGAGGATGATCGGCAGCTGCGGGTCGGCCACGTCGAACGCCTCCAGCCACCCCGCCGGGTTCTTCGCCAGCAGCAGCCGCGCGTGGCGGCCGTCGCGCTCGACCGTGGTGTAGCGGCCGGCCACCGAGGTGACCTGGCGCAGCCGCGGCAGCGCCCGCTCCACCGGCACCCCGAACGCCTCGGCCACCGCCAGCGCCATCACCGCGTTTGAGCGGTTGGCCAGTCCGGGAAGCTGGATGTCGAGCAGCCACCGCTGCCCGCGCGGATCGACGGCCACCTCGTCGTCGATCGCCCACTGCGGCTCCGGCCGGTGGAACGTGCACTCCTTGCACGCCCAGTCGGCGTCCTTACGGTCGAGCGGGCCTCCGCACTCGGGGCAGCACCAGGAGTCTTCCTTCCATCGCTGGCCGCCGGAGACCCAGGTGACCTTGGCTGCCGTGGAGGCGCCCCAGGTCACGAGCGGGTCGTCGCAGTTGGCGATGACGTGGGTGGGCTTGCCGGACAGGGCCCTGCGCCACTTCTGCGCGAGCAGCCAGATCTCGGCGGCACGGTCCATCTGGTCGCGGCTGAGGTTCATCAGGCACACGACGCCCGCGCCGGTGGTGTCGAGGACCTCCGGCAGGTATTTCTCGTCCACTTCGAGCACGCCGTACGGGGCGCTCTTGTTCTGGGAGAGCGCCGAGACGTGGCCGGCGGGCATGTTGGCACCCAGCGCGTTGGTGGCGACGTCGCCGAGCTCCAGCAGCGCCGAGGTGATCAATCTCGTCGTGGTGGTCTTGCCGTTGGTGGCGCTGACCAGGGCCAGCTTGCGGTCGCGGGCCAGCTTGCGCAGGAGGTCGGGCTCAAGCAGCAGGCCCACTCGCCCGCCGATCACCGAGCCGTCCCCGCGCCCGGTCATCTTGGACAGCGTGGCGGCACTGCGGCCCAGGGCGCTGGCGAGCTGGGCCCGCAGAGGAAGCTGGGTCATGCCCAAGGATCCTAGTCGGCATTGGCCGATAGTCTGGAGCTGCACACGAAAACGCGGCCCGGTCGGTAGCCCGGGCGAAGCTTCACGTATCCGCCCTTCCATGGGATGTCCGGTGTGCCGGAAGCGGCCTCGACAGGCCGTCATTTCGGCATACGCGCATGGAGGGCGACGTGGTGACGATGTCTGTCTATCTGGACGGCCCGTTCTGGGTCGGCGTACTCGAGATCGTCGAGGACGGCACGGTCCGGGCGACCCGGTTCACGTTCGGGTCCGAGCCCACCGATCCGGAGTTGTACGAGTTCCTGCGGCGGCACGGCGTCGCGCTGCTCGAACGGGCGGCCGCCGCGCCCCCGGCCCCCTCGCAGGGGCGGGAGGCCGGGCGGGTCAACCCCAAGCGGGCCGCGAAACTGGCGGCCCGGGCGGCGGCCGAGGTGTCCCGCCGGAGCACGGCCTCCCAGGAGGCGTTGCGGCTGGAGCTGGAGAGCCGGAAGACGGAGGCGGCGGATAACCGGCGGGCCCGGCGGCGGGAGGCGGCGGAACACAGGCGGGAGGTGGCCCGCCGCAAGCGCCTCGAACGCCGCCGCGACCGCTGAGACACCGCCGCCGCGACCGCTGAGACCCGGAGGCCAGGAGGCCAAGAGGCCAAGAGGCCAGGAAAGTCAGGAGGGCGAGGGGGCGGTGTCGGCGAAGGCGATCTCCGGGGCGCCGCCGTGGTCGAACGGCAGGACGAAGCGGCGCGGCCACGACAGCACGCTCTCCAGCCACCCCGCCCCCATCGTCTGCCCGACATGCCGCAACCGCGCCGACGACTCGATCCCGATCGCCACCGTCGTGATGTCCCGCTGCACCCCTTCGTTCTCGTCGTCCCCCAGGATGACCCGCCAGGCCAGCGCCCGGTTGCGGTCCACCTCCATCGACAGCGGGTGGTGCCGCAGCGCCTTGGCGCGGTGTCCGAGCAGTTCGGTGTGGACGAGGTCGGGGTTGGCGCCGTTGCCGTTCGAGGGCTGGCGGAAGAGGGCGTACTCCATGGGCGGCGCCGGGCTGCGCAGGTTGGGCGCCGGGTGGCCGTACGGGAAGAGCCTGTCCACCTCGTGCAGCCACCGGACCTGCGGGATCACCCACGACGCCCCCGGCCGCTCCCCGCCCCCGTCGAGCCCGGCGAGCAGCCGCGTGGCGGTCTCCGCGGCCTTCTCGGTGAGCAGGGCGGGGTCGAACCAGCTGCGCAGCGACCAGGCGCGCCGCTGCACCGAGCGTTCGATCAGGGTCGCCAGCAGACACTCCCCGCGCCGGGCCGGCAGCTCGGACCAGGCGGAGCCCAGGGCGCGCGGCACGCCGGGCAGCGGCCGGTTGCTGACGAAGGCGAGCACGACCGTGTCGCACCAGATGCGCAGCCAGGCCCACTCGGGGGCGTCGGCGAGCACGTCGGCCTCGCGCAGCTCCACCAGCGTGCACGCCTGCCCGGTGCGGCAGGACGCGCCGCACGCCGCGGACCGGCGGCCGCGGATGGGCGGCGGCGGGCCGGGCAGCACCTTCTCGCGGGCCTCCCCCAGCGGTACGCGGACCCGCAGCGGCCGGTCCATCCCGTCGGCGAAGACCGCGGCCGAGCCCGGCTGCAGCGAGACCACGTGGCGGGACTGCTCGTCGCTGAGGTTCATGGCGGCGCCGACGAGCTTCCTGTCGTCCTCGGCCGGGAGCCGGTGCACGACCTTCAGCGCGGTGTTCTTGACGACGTCGGAGACGAGCTTGGTCGGGATCTGCTCGGCCACCACGATGCCCTCGCCGTACGCGCGGATCTCCGCCAGCAGCCCGGCCAGCAGCTCCACCGCGTGCGTGGAGGCCCGGCCGTGGCCGCGGTCGCGCAGCAGCCGGTGCGCCTCCTCGATCACGATGACGTGGCGCAGCTCGTGGGACTTCTCGCGGCGGGCCCGCATCCGCAGGTGCTCGACGATCCGGATGATCAGCGTGCCCATGAGGAACGCCTTGTCCTCGTCGTTGGCCACGTCCTCGATCGCCAGCACGACGTCCCGCTCCAGCAGGCCGCCGATGTCGGCGGGATGGCCGCCCTCGAAGAAGCGCCCCGCCGAGCCGACCCGCAGGGACCGCAGCCGCAGCGAGATGAAGCCCTCGACGTCGGCCTGGACCTCGCGGCCGTAGCCGATCTCCTTGATCACGTCCATGGCGTGCTGCTGGAGCTGTTCGAGGGTGGGGACGCTGGGCGGGACGTTCGAGCCCGGCACGGCGCCGCCGGTGACGACGTCCCAGCCGGTGGACTCGTAGACGCGCTGCAGCGCCAGCGACATGATCTGCGGGAACGGCTCCTCGGCGTCGAAGGCCGCCATGAACAGCGCCCTGACCATGTCGATGTGGGCCTGGACGGGGTAGCCGGGCTCGGGTTCGAGCGGGTTGATGCTGAACGGCACGCCGTCCGGCGCCGACGGGTTGATGACGGTGATCGGGTCGTCGAGGCGCCCGGCCATGGCGGCGTACTCGGACTTGGCGGGCTCGATGGCCAGCCACGGGATGCGGGCCCGGCTGAGCTGCTCCAGCAGGTGGCGCACCGTCTGCGACTTGCCCGAGCCGGTGGCCCCGGTGACGAACGCGTGCCGGTTGAGCGTGGCCAGCGGCACCCGGAACGTCCCGACCCCCCTGTCCTGCCCGTCGAGGATCTCGCCCAGCTCCAGCTCGCCGCCGTCGGCCTCGGACGTCACGTCGAAGAAGCCCGACTCCAGCACGCGTACCCCCGGGACCTCCCTCCTGGGCAGCCCGGCCAGCGCCGCCAGAGCCCCGGCGGTGGCGGCGAACGGGGCGGCGGCGCCGTCCGCCGGGTCCTGCATGGTCATGGCGAGGGCCTCCGACAGGCCGTAGGCGGCGCCGTGCGAGCTGCGCAGCCGGTACGGGTGGTGGCTCATCTCGACCGACCCGACCAGCACGGGCGCGATCTGCCGCAGCTCGTCGGCGGTGGCGCCGCCGGCCAGCACGCGAACGTTCCAGAGCCCCGCCTCCCTGAAGGCGTCCAGCTCCTGCATGCGCCGCTCGGCCCGCTCGGCGTCGAAGCGGGAGCGCTCGGAGGCGTCCCCGTACTGCCTGAGCACGTTGAGCTGGGTACGCAGGTGCGCCACCTCGGCGTCGAGCAGGTCGGTCGGCTCGGCCACCACCAGCCAGGCGAAGGGCCGCGACATCAGCGTCACCAGCGTCGACTCGAACAACGTGGGCCGCCTGAGCTCGTCCGGGTCGAACTCGCGCCCCTTGTTCCCCAGCGGCGGCGCCTGGCGGCCCGGGCACGGCGTCCACACCAGGTCCGCCAGGTCGGCGAGATACTCCTCGTCGAGCTGCACCCCGCGCGCCCCGCCCGGGAACAGCAGCGGCTGCGGCCCGCTCGGGCGGCCCGGCGCGTCGGTGGACCTGCGCGGCTGGCGCGGGGGCGACAGCGGCCCGGCGTTGGTGATGAGCTCGAGCGGCGCGCCGGATCCCCGCGACAGCCACCCGATGACGAACGGCCGGTCGCGTTGCGCCGCCGACAGCACCGCGGGCAGCACGGTGACGAAATCCCACTCCGCCGACGAGCTTCGCGAGGGCGCTGCGATCGACTGGATTCGATACCAGGGCCCACTCAGCGACACACTCGGCTGCATTTCATTCCCCCACAGACGGTTCTTTGTTAAATTCCGCCAACCGTCAGCTCGTCACGTTGACATTGACCATGTCATTGCCTGCCCTTGCGCCAGTCCAGGCGTGGCGGTGGTGGCCCGAGGTTCGGCGGGGGCTCCCCGTCGGCGCCCTGTGCCTGGGGGTCGAGCGCGAGCACGGCCTCGCGTACGTCCTCCAGCTCGCCGAGCGTGGTCTTGGGGAAGGTCAGGATGGCGGGGTTGGCGTCGGCGAGGCGTACGCGCCTGCCCTGGGCCGTGGCGTCGGTGACGATCACGGAGGTCGTGGGGAGCTGCTGGAGCTGGTGCGGCTCGACGAGGAACTCGCGCGAACGCTGCAGCACCCGCTCCTTCTCGGAGATCTTGTCGGCGGTCCTGCCCCACTCGGTGGACTCGGTGATGTCGCCGGCCAGATCCGCGAGGTTGTCGTCGCGGTCCTCCCTGTCGTCGTCCATCTGGGAGATCGTGGAGGTGTAGCCGCCGTCGAGCCCGGGCAGCGAGTCGCTGATCGTCTCGGTGAGCTGGGCCAGCTCCAGCCGGTGCTCGGTGCCGACGTGCTCGCTGGCGACCCGCGCGTCCTCGGCGTTGCCCAGCCGCATGAACGCCACCGCCGCGTGCCCCCTGCCGAGCCGCTCCCGCACCGTGGGGGTCAAAGACCGATAAGTCAGGACCAGTCCCGTACGGGAGGTCTCGCAGGCGTCCATCAGCCGGTCGAGCACGTCGCCTCTGAGCTTGTCCGCGCCCGCCACGATGATCGTGTGGTACCAGGGCCGGTCCGAGGCCGGGGACTGGCGCAGGATGTGGGTGAGCGCGGTGGCCACGTACGTGCCGAGCACCCGGTTGCCGAAGGCGCCCGCCTGCCGGTCCATGCTCACCACCCGCAGCCGCGCGGGCGGCAGCCGCACGGCCTCCGTGCCGAGCGTCTCCAGCTTGCGCAGCTGCGACTCCAGCGCCCAGGCCCGCTCGATCACCACCCGCTCGCTCACCCCGCGGCCGAACAGCGTGCCGATGCGCTCCAGCTGGGTCGCCGTGATCAGCCCGAACCTCAGGTCGTCGCGCGGGTCGCCCACCTGCGCGAGCGCCCGCAGCGCGGCCGTGACCTGGCTGATCGTGGCGTTCTCGCCGAGCACTTCGAGCACCCGCTCCAGGATCGCGTTGTCGAAGCTGAGGTCGCGCGTGGTGCGGTGCTCCTCGCTCACGCTCACCACGTGCGCCAGCACGTCCGCGAACGCCTCCGGCTTGAGCGTGGCGCCCAGGTCGAGTTTGGGCAGATCGACCGGCAGCACCCAGACCAGCGGGTCGTCGCCGCCCTTGCGGGCCAGCTCGATCAGGTCCTTGGCGATCGCGCCCTCGGACAGGTCGAGCACGGTCAGGTGGCCGCCGCTGTAGAGCCGCGTGGCGCCGAGCAGCGTGATCAGCGCCGACCAGCCGGGGAGCGTGCCACCGGCCACGTCGATGCGGTCGATCTCGTCCGGTACGGCGACCGCGTACCACGTGAGCTGCCGGTCGTGGCGTTCCTTGGAGTCCTGCCACTCGCGGTAGCGCTGGGCGTGCTCCTCCTGCGCGCGGAACAGCTCCTTGTCACGTTCCTCGCGCTGGCGCTCGTCCCTGGCCTGCTGCTCCAGCACGCGGTACTTCACCGCCCGGTCGCCCTGCAGCAGCGCGTAACTGCAGATGCCCGCCACGCCTCCGGCGGCGGTGAGCCCGGCGAGCGCGAACGGCCACGCCAGGTAGCCCGCGATCCCGGCGGCCAGGATGAGGACGGCCAGCACCAGCATGAACGTCCGGACGAGCCGTACGGGCTTGTTGAGCATGTCCTCCTGGAGCCGCTCGCGGCGCAGCAGGTCCGGGTCGACGGGGCCGGGGGTGTCGGCGGGATCCTCGAGGGGAGAGGGGCGCTTGGGCGGCGGGCCAGGGTCGGAGTGCAGCAGGATGTACTGCCAGCCCAGGTAGATGCGGTCCGCCTGGAGCTGGGCATGCTCGGGATGCACGTCCGTCACGTGACCCTCCGGCCGCCGATATGTCGTTAGGAGTAAAGGGCCAACCCTTTCCGCTCCGTGACAGCGTATGAGCTTCGAGGCCCGTAGCGGCAGGGTTTCTCGGCAATTCTCCCAGTCCGATGGGAGTATTGCGGCAGATGGGACAAGCGAGACCTACTACCATCCATACCCATGACGGAACCCTCCGGCGCAAGCAGTGACAAGCCCAGACGCCCGGTAGTGGTGCCCGCCGTTGCCCTGGTGGCGCTCACCGCCATCGGCATCACCGCTCTGCTGGGCGGACTGAGCGAGGCCCCTGAGGAGCCCGAGTCGCTGGGCCCTGGCGCGGTGCTCGATCAGGGCCTCTACTCCACCAAGTTCGTCGAGTCGCGCGTGACGGTGGAGAAGGCCGAGTCGCAGTGGACCGAGGACAAGCGGTTCGTGGAGCTGGTCTTCGAGGTCACCAACAAGGGCGACCAGACCTACCAGGTCGGCCTGCCCCCGGTGAAGCTGGAGCAGGCCTTCACGAGCGACTCCTTCGCCGGCTCCCTGGTGAAGATCACCCCCGCCTTCTCCAAGGACGCGGGGCCGTTCACGTTCGCGCAGGCCAAGGGGGGCGAGACCCGCCAGCTCCACCCGGGGCTGACCAGCCAGGTCATTGTCCGTTACCGGCTCAAGGACAACGAGCAGCCGCCGGAGAAGATCACGATGGACGTCGCGTCGTTCGAGTACGAGCCCGAGTGGAACACCAACGTCCCACGCTGGCGGATGGTCGCCAACGAGAACCTCGACACCATGAAGTTCTATCCCGAGATCAAGGCGCGGGTGACTCTGGCGGTCAAGAAGGGTGACGCAACGTGACCGCCACGCAGCAAAGATCAACTGTCGCCCCCCGCCGCCGCAGCAGGAGGGCAGGCCGGGGACAGGGGATCGGCACCCGGCTACTCAACGTCACCTTCGGGTTGGTGCTGCTGGGCAGCGCCGTCTGGCTGCAGACGCTGCACATGGCCGAGGGCGAGATCACCGACCCGATCACGTACACCGGCGCCAAGGGCGAGGTGGTGGACGCCCGGCGGTTCTCCCTGCGGCTCGACTCGTTCACGGCCGCGAAGTCCATCCAGAGCGGCAGCCGGACGATCGGGACCGACAACCTCTTCCTCGTCGTCAACGTCTCGGCCAAGTCCAGCCTCAAGCCCTATCACCTGGCCCAGCCTGAGCTGCTGACCGCCGACGGGAAGCGATTCGACGCCACCGACCGGGTCAACAACGACCTCACGATGGCCATGTCGTGGGTGCAGCCGGACATCTGGAAGAGCGGGCGCTTCTTCTTCGAGGTGCCGCCCTCCGAGCTGGCGGGAGCGCATGTCGTGTTCGGGCTGAACAAGGGGTTCGTGGTGGAGCCGTACCAGCCGGAGGTCGAGGTGGATCTCGGCCTGGACGACGAGGGCGCGCGCAAGCTCGCGGCCTCGCCTCAGGACGTCTACTCGACCGACAAGAAGTGATCGCAGCATGAGCACGAACGAGCGCGACTGGTTCTCGCCCAGGAACGACCCGCGGCGCGAGGACGATCCGGCCCCGCCCCCGCCCAGCCAGGAGCCGCCGCCGGGTCTCGGCGCCCACTCCGGCCGCGGCGCCCCGCCGCCCGGCCCCGGGCGGCACTCCGGGCCCGGCTTGCCTCCTGAGCACGGCCCGAGCCTCGATCAGGACCTGCTCGGCGAAGAGACGGCACCGGTCCCCCGGGTGCCGTCCGCGGGCGGCCTGCCCGTCCGTGGCAGTCGTGGAACGCCGCCACCGGGTTACGACGCGCTGGAGGGACGGCCGAGTGGGCCGCAGGAGGCGATGGGGTGGCCGGAGACGCCCCGGGAGCCGATGGGCCGGCCCAGCCCGCCGCAGGAGGCTCTGGAGTGGCCCAGCGCGCCACAGGGCCCCACGTACCCCCACCAAGGCCCCGCGCACCCCCAGGGACCCGCACACGCCCAGGGACCCGCACACGCCCAGGGACCCGCACACGCCCAAAGCCCGGCGGACGCCCGAGGCCCCGCACACGCCCAGGGCCAGCCGCACACCCAGGGCCAGCCGCACGGCCCGGGCCCGGCGCCCGGCCAGAGCCCTGCCCGTGGGCAAGGCCCGGCACACGCGCGAGGCCCGGCGCACGGCCAGGGCCCCGCGCACGGCCAGGGCCCCGCGCACGCGCAGGGCGGCCCCGTGCAGAGGCCGGGGCTGCCCCCTCGTCCCACCCCGCCCCAGTCCCGCGCCCGGCACGCGGCCCAGGCCGACCAGCAGGTGTGGCCTCCGGCCCCCCGCGAGCCCGTGGGCGGCGCCACGCAGCCGCTGCCTGCCGTCCCGGCCGCCATGCCCGTGTCGCCGCAGCAGGGCCCCGGGACGCCCCTCCCGCGCCGGCAGGTCCCCGATCAGGAACCCGCGGCCCACCAGGCGCCCGCGCCGGAGACGCCGCCTGACACCCCGCAGGAGGCCCCGCCCGGGCCGCGTCAGGCCGCCGCCCCGCGAGGACGCAAGAAGCGCACCGTGCTGGTCGCCGTGGCCGCCGTCGTCGTGTCGCTGGTCACCATGGGCGCCCAGTCGTACGACGGCTACCTCTTCTACGAGAAGACCACCACCAAGGAGACCAAGGAGACCGTCGTCCCCGCCGGTCAGGCGGGCAAGGTGAAGAACATCGAGTGGCGGGCCACGGTCACCCGCATCAAGATGCCCGACAACCTCCAGTACGGCCCCGAGGTGACCGCGCTGAGGGTGGACATCACCAAGAAGATCCTCGACGAGGGCAGCGCCACCAAGACCGGCCTGTTCGAGGACGCCAAGCTGGAGGACCGCGCCGGCCGCAGCTGGGTCGTGAGCGTCGACCCGCAGAGCGACCGGCCGACGGACCGGCTGGAGGTCGGCAAGGAGTACAAGATCCTGGCGGCGGCGGTGGTGCCGACCGCGGTGGCGGACGAGGTCGAGCTGTCCTTCAGGCCGAGCAACTACCGTTCTGACACGCCCACGGCGGACCTCTTCAAGCGCGACACCGTGGCCAAGCTCGAGGACGACGTCGACGTCCTGCGGTTCAGGCGGCGCTGAGCGGTCGCGGCCGGCGACCGCCCGGGTGCCGCCGGCTCAGACGTCCTCGAACGGCTCGCCCCTGAGGCGCGCCCTGGTGGCCGCGAGGTCGTACGTGGCCGCCAGCAGCGCCATCGTGAGCACGGCCACGACCGTCTCGCGCAGGAAGCTCAGCGGCGGCCCTTGGAACTCCCACACCCATTCCCGCTGGGTGCCGATGAGCCACCGCAGCCCCCGCTCGGCGTACTCTCCGCCGACCAGCAGGCCCACGTAGCACAGGCACATCATGCCGAACAGCGGGAGGCCGGCCTTGCCCACCATCCGCAGGGAGTTGGCCAGCGGCAGCCAGCGGTCCCTGAACCCGCCGGTGAGCTGGTCGAACGACTTCTGCGTGAGGTCGTGGGCGCCCTCCAGCCGGTCCACGCTCTTCTCCAGGCGGGTGCCCTTGACCAGGGCGCGGGTCTCGTCGGAGTAGGAACCGAAGACGAGCATCGCCACGGTGAGCCAGGCCAGCGGAACGGCCACGGCGTCGAGGAAGAACGGCCAGGCGTCGCCGAAGAAGCCGGTGACGGACTCCCACAACGGCACGTTCTTCTGCGCCTCGGCCAAGAGCTCCTCCGTGTCGGCCACCACGTTGCGGTGCTCGACCCAGTCGGAGCGCGCGGTGCCGATGTAGAGGGTGGCGTTCAGGCCGTAGAAGACGAAGGCGAACTCCGAGAAGGCCGCGCAGAAGCCGTAGAACTTGCCGTTGCCCTCGGTCTTCTCGAGGAGCTTGGCGAAGAGCAGCTTCAACCCGAACATGGCGGCCATCGCCCCTAGCGACACCCGCCAGTCGAGGTCCGTGAGTCCATGGCCGACCTGGGACTGCTCCCCGAAGAAGGACGCCTCCGTCTGGTCGTAGATGTGGTGGAACAGATCCATCTGGTAGACGTCCCTGGCATCCTCCGTATGGAATCCCCAGGCCAGGTAGAGCACGGCGAAGGCCGGGGCCACCCGGTCGAGCACCCGGAAGAAGCGCTCGTCCTGCACACCCTCCTCGGTCCTCGCGCGCATCTCCCACAGGGCGTTGCGCAGCGAGTAGAGCATGCCGGCGGTGACCGTCATCGCCGCTAGAATGATCAACGTGAGCAGCGTCATCACGAGGACCAGGCGGACCTGCCTGAAGTCGCCGTAGGCGACCTCCGTGGCTGCGTAGAGCAGGACGAAGCGGGTCAGCTGACCGGCGGCGTACCAGAGGATCAGCGGCAGGGCGCACTTCCCCGCCAGCCGTAGGGCGTGCAGGGGCAGCGAATACGGCGACGGCATCCCCTGAGCCGGCGTAGGCCCAGGTCGGGGAGGCGCCGCCACACCTGTCGAACCGGACATCTGCAGAATCGTATCGGTCTGTCCCATGTGTCGCAGCAGCAACCCCGGAATGCGCGATGCTCCGCGTGCCAGTGCGGGTGTGGTCCCTGGGCAGTGACAAAAGAATTATCGGCGGGGAAATGGCGGTCCCGAAGCGGGGCGCGTGCGATTGTTCTATGGAGCCGCGGCCCGCACTCGACGCCGACCCCCACGTCGTGGGAGATCGCCTCCGGCGGCTGCGGCACGAGCGCGGCGTGTCGCTGTCGGAGCTCGCCAAGCGCGCGGGCATCGACAGGGAGACGCTGTCGGACGTCGAGACCGGCAAGATCGACGCGACGGCGGAGACGCTCTGGGCGATCACCGCGCAGCTCGGGGTGCCGATCGGGGCGATACTCGACGCGCCGCCCGAGCCGCAGATCATGCGGGGCAGGGCGATGGAGGCGGAGCTGCTGGAGGTGTTCGAGGACGACCGGGTCACGTACGAGCTCTACCGCGTGATCGTCCCGCCGGGCCTCACCCAGACCTCGCCCGCCCACCACGAGGGCGTGAGCGAGCACGTCACGGTCTTCACCGGCACGCTCAGCGCGGGCCCCATGCGCGAGCCGCTCACGGCCGGGCCGGGCGACCACATCTCGTGGATCTCCGACGTGCCGCACGGCTACCGCGCGCACGGCCCCGACGTCGTACGCGCCACGCTCCTCATGCGCTACCCGATCAAGCCTTAGGCGCTGGCGGGCCGGCAGGTGCGGCACGGCCGGTAGCCGGCGGCCCTGGCCTGGGCGATGGTGCGGAAGCCGTGCCGGTGCCGCGGCGTGATGCGCCGGGCGTTGTGGCAGGTCGGGAAGCACACCACGCCCGTGGTGTCGCTGGCCAGGTAGAACACCCGGTCCCCGGCCAGCTCCCGGACCCGGTCCAGGTCGACGCCCTCGGCCAGCAGCAGCCGCTCCTTGGCCGCCGAGCCGAACACGTAGTCCCCCACGACGCCGTCCGACCGGGTGACGCGGTGGCACGGAACGAGCAGCGGCACGGGGTTGCGGCCGAGCGCCGTGCCCACCGCGCGCACCGCCCCGGGCCTGCCGATCCGCTCCGCGATCCACGAGTACGGCCTGACCTCGCCGCGCGGGATCGTACGGGCCGTCTCCAGCACGTCACGCTGGAAGTCGCTCATCCCCCGCAGGTCCAGCCGCAGGCGGCCCAGCCGCCCCGTGCGCAGCGCGGGCAGCAGCCCGGCGGGCGGACGTTCGGCGGGCAGCAGCGGGCGGGCGAAGCGCCCCCTGAACGCCTCGGCGAACCCGTCGCCCGGGTGCACGTAGGCCACGCCCTGGTCGGTGAACGCGACGCGCAGCTCCCCGATCGGGCTCGGGACGCGTACCCAGCGGGCCGCGATCCGGTCGAGCAGTCCCTCGGGCGCGTCGGCGGCCAGCGCCGCCAGCCCGGCCAGCAGTGGATCATGGGTCATCGGGCACCTCCCAGTGCGCGCAGCCGCCGCAGTCCCCGCGACACGTGCGACTTGACCGTGCCCTGGGGGATCCTGAGCACGGTGGCGATCTCGCTGACCGGCAGGTCGACGACGTGCCTGAGCACCACCGCGACCCGCTGCTCCTCGGGCAGCAGGCCGAGCAGCCCGGCCAGCTCGTCGCCGGTCTCGCGGCGCACCGCGGCCTCCTCGACGTCCTGACGGGGGTCGGCTTCCTCCACAGGCTGGTCCTGCAGCTCCGGTGGCGGCTTGCGGGACCTGGTCCTGGCGCAGTTGCGCCAGATGTTCATCAGGATCGTCATCAGCCAGGCCCTCGGCTGGAGGGTGGCGATGCGGTCGCGCTCGTATCCGGCCAGCGCCCGGTACGCGCGCAGGAACGCCTCCGCGGTGAGATCCTCGGCGTCGGCCCAGCGACCGCTCAGCCGCAGCGCGGTCGAGAAGACCAGGCCGCGGTAGGCGCCGTACAGCTCGGCGAACCCCTCGTCGAGGTCGTCGAGCAGCGCCTTGCGCACCGGGTCGGGGCAGTCGGTTTCTCTCACGCTGGCTACAACACCGCCGCGTCCGGATCCGTTGCAGCGAAAAGACCCGCGTCCGGAAAGGACGCGGGTCTTTTACGTCAGCAGGCTCAGACGGCGACCGCGAGCGAGGAGACCTCGCCCAGCTTCGCCTCCACCTTGATGTCCCGGGTGACGCCGCCGCCCGCGATGATGCGGACGGTCCAGTCGCCGGGGGCGGCGAAGAAGCGGAAGACGCCCTCGTCGGACACCACGACCTCGCCGGTGAACTCGCCCGAGTGGTCGAGCAGACGCGCGTACGCCGTGCCGGCGCCGGTCACCACGCCCTGGATCACGGCCTGGGTGGACAGGTCGATCCCGGCGGGCAGAGTGATCGTCTGCTCCGGCGCTCCGCAACCCTGTGCAGTAGTCATCAGCGGGCCTCCCCCAGCTCGATCGGCACGCCCACGAGCGAGCCGTACTCGGTCCACGAACCGTCGTAGTTCTTCACGTTGTCCTGCTCGAGCAGCTCGTGCAGCACGAACCAGGTGTGCGCGGAACGCTCGCCGATGCGGCAGTAGGCGATGGTGTCCTTGCCGAAGTCGACCCCGGCCTCGGCGTAGAGCGTGCGCAGGTCGTCGTCGGACTTGAACGTGCCGTCGTCGTTGGCGGCCTTGGACCACGGGATGTTGCGGGCGGTGGGCACGTGGCCGGCGCGCTGCGCCTGCTCCTGCGGGAGGTGCGCGGGAGCGAGCAGCTTGCCGGTGAACTCGTCGGGCGAGCGCACGTCGACCAGGTTGAGCTTGCTGATGGCGGCGACCACGTCGTCGCGGAAGGCGCGGATCTTGGTGTCCTGCTCCTGCGCCACGTACTGCGTCTTGGCCCGCTCCGGCACGTCACGAACCAGCTCGCGGGAGTCGAGCTCCCACTTCTTGCGCCCGCCGTCGAGCAGCTTGACGTTGGAGTGGCCATAGAGCTTGAAGTACCAGTACGCGTAGGCGGCGAACCAGTTGTTGTTGCCGCCGTAGAGCACGACGGTGTCGTCGTTGGAGATGCCGCGGTCCGACAGCAGGGCCTCGAAACCGGTCTTGTCCACGAAGTCGCGGCGCACCGGGTCCTGCAGGTCCTGCCGCCAGTCGACCTTCACGGCGCCACGGATGTGGCCTTTGTCGTAGGCGCTGACGTCTTCGTCGACCTCGACGAGGACGACTCCGGGGGTGTCGAGGTTGGCCTCGACCCAGTCGGCGTCCACCAGGGCGGCGGAGCGGCTCATTTGGAAACCTCCATGTTGGCGGCGGGCAGTAGACGGCGAATGAGCAGGTACATCTCGCAGCCAAGGCAGAATCCGAAGGCTGCGTTGAGGAAAGCGGCGAGGAGAGCCGCAGCCGTGGCCGCGAGGGCCATCGGCGTGATCCCGGTGAGATATCCGACCAGGCCCGCGACCGCGAAGACCAACCCCACCGCCTGGGCGAACCGCGGCGGGCGGGAGTCCTCGGTCTCCTTCGGGGCGCTCTTGACGAGCGCCTTGAAGAGCATCGTGTACGGCGAGCGCGACACGACTCCGAGTGCGAAGACCATCGCCTGGACAGCGAGAAGCCAGGCACTCCCCGTCACCAGGACGAGGGCGAGGACCAGGGTGGTGATGGCCGCGCCGAAGCGCAGCGCTCTAGGGTCGGCACGCATCGCGGGATGCTCCTGAAGGGTCGACGGGGCGGACCGGATGTCCGCGGGATCGTCCTCAGGCAGCGCGACAGAGCGCGGTGGTCACGCGGCAGAAATCAACCGCGCGCCGCTTCGTCAGCAGCTCTGTCGTTGGGTTCATGCCGAAAACACTACTCGGCGTCTCGTCATCTGTCACATCTCGTCCGGTTGGTGAGACGATTCGTGAGACGACAGCGGCGACACGGCCGTGGCGAGGGCGGCCAGGACGTCCGCCTTGCGGGGCAGGCCGGCGGCCCTTTTCACGATCTTTCCGCTGGTGTCGAGCACGAGGACCGTCGGCGTGCGCATGATGTCCAGCCGCCGTACGAGGTCCAGCCGGGACTCGGCGTCGATCTCGACGTGGGTCACGCCCGGCACGATCCCGCTGACGTCGGCCAGGATCCTCCTGGTCGCCCGGCACGGCTGGCAGAACGCGGTGGAGAACTGCACCAGCGTCGCCCGCTCCCCCAGACCGGCGCCGAGGTCGGCCTCGGACAGCCGCTCGCCACCCGTGTCACGCACCCGTCCGTCGCGGCGCAGGCGAACCACCCCGATCACAGAGCCGAGCGCCAGAGTCGCCAGCGCCACCCACCAACCAGTCATCTCCAGATGCAACCACAGGCACCCGCGTTTACTTCCGCACCGGGATCCTGATCAGCACCTTCTCCTTCCGGTCGACCACGTAGAACGCGGTGATCTCGGACATGGGCAGCGTGGTCGACCGCTTGAAGACGGCCTTGTCCTGGTACGCCTCGCGGCTGACCGTCCAGCTCTCCGTCAGCTCGTGCCGCCCGCCGGTGGCCACGACGAGGAGGCTGCAGGTCGTGTCGACGGGCACGCCCCGCACGCTGACGTCCAGCTCCGTGCCGCTGCCGCCGGGCCAGGCCGACACGGTGGCGGAGTACTTCTCGGCCCTGTTCACGCCGGAGAACTTCAGGCCCTCGGCCATCGCGAACGGCGACGCGGACGGCGCCCTGCTGGGCCGCTTGGCCTGCCTGGTGGGCGTCGCCGACGGCTCGGCCAGACGGCTCAGCGGCGCCTGGTCGCTCTCCGAGGAGGCCGAGTCCTGCATCGTCTTCGGAGCCTCGGTGGACACGGGAGCCGCCGCCCCGGCGGTCGCCCTCTCCTGCCGCTGCGCGCTGCTGTTCACGACCGACACGACCGTGCCGCCGAGCCCCAGCAGCGCGACGGAGCCGGCCGCCACCAGCAGCAGCCGGCCGCGCCTGTTCCGTTTGGCGCGGGCGTTCAGCAGCCGGTCGAGCACCTGCCGCGGCGGGCTTGCCACCAGCTCCACGTCGCGTTCGGACACCTTGCCAAGAAAGGAGGCCACGCCTTCGAGGTCGAGCAGCTCGCGGCCGCACTCCTCGCAGGTCGCCAGGTGGTTGTCGATCTCCAGCGCCTCGTCGGGGTCGAGCGCGCCCAGCGCGTGCGCTCCCAGGGCGAGCCTTACCTCCTCGCACGTCATCATGGCGCCAACCCCCGCTCCTCGAGGGCCAGTTTGAGCGCCCGCAACGCGTAGTAGGTGCGCGATTTGACCGTGCCCGGCGGTATGCCCAGCGTCGCCGACGCCTCCTTCACCGATCGCCCCCGATAGTAGACCTCCAGCAGCACCTCACGGTGCTCCTGCCTGAGCGCGGCCAGCGCCTCGGCCACCGCCCACGACTCGACGGCGCGCTCCAGGTCGTCGTCCGCCGGCATGACGGCCAGCGCCTCGTCCCCGGTCTCCTGCGGTCTGGCCTTCTTGGCCCGATGCTGGTCGACAACAAGATTGCGGGCCACCGTGAACAGCCACGCGCGCACCGGCCGCCCCGAGAGGGCGTCGGGATGTCGCCAGGCCCGCAACAGGGTCTCCTGCACGACATCCTCAGCCCGCCCGGAGTCTCCGGTCAGCCGCAGGACGTAGCCGTAGAGTGGCCCGGCATGCTCGTCGAAGAGGGTCCTCACGAGTTCCTCGTCCGCGGTGCCGGCTGCGCTCACACCCTCTTCACGTACGTCGGGCCGGTCCGGTTCAGCGTCATCCACGGATCGGCACGTCAGACGCTTCGGCCGAGATCTCCAATCCTTCGGCCACGCTCTTGACTCCGGTCACCTTCACGTCGAAGGGCAGCTTTCCCTTGAACTTGATGGTGTAGGAGACGAGCGACGCGAGCTGGTCGGGCACTCCCTCGATCTTCTCGGCCTGGATCTTGATGCCGCCGTCGACCAGCTCGACCCGCATCTCGGCGTTGAACTTCACCTTCTGCACCCCGACCGTCACCTCGCCCGACGCCGTGAGCCGGTCACCGTTGCCGCCGATCTTGACGCCGCTGGGGGCGTACTTGTCGATCGTCGCCCTGGTCAGGGTGCCGCTGATGGCCACGCGCCCGGCCTTGATGTTGGCTCTGTTCTGCAGGACGTCCGCCAGGGGAGCCGTCACGTCGTAGGCGGCGCCCCGGAGGTTCTTGATCGGCACGCCACCGTAGGTGAGCGTGCCGAGATCGAACCGTACCTCCGGATAGTGCCCGGAGATGGCCTGAGTGAGAAAAGGGATGCCCTCAATTGTCACGGTCGGCTTGTCGGAGAGGTCGGTCGCGGCCGCGATCCGGTTCGAGAGATCGCGCTCCACGCCGGCCACGGCGACCCGGTCGACGGCGACAAGGAGAATGACCAGCACGATCAGGAAAATGATCAGCTTCCGCATGGGGCTCCCTGTCTGAGGCGGGGGTCAAGAGCCTATCGACTGGCCTCACTCATTCCCCCACACCGTGCCAAATCACTGGGCCCCATCACCCGCCCGCGAACGGCGGCAGCACCTCCACGGTCGCCCCGTCGGCCAGAACGACCTCGTCATGAGGGCGTTTGCCGACCGGGGTGCCGTCCACGAGGAACGAGCAACGTCTCACCACACGCGCCAGATCCGCACGATTCTGTGTGATTTTCGTCATGAGTTCACCAAGAGTGACCGCGTCGAACGGCTCCTCCGCCACTCCGGCCGCCTCCTTCGCCGCAGCCCAATAACGTACCTTTCCCGTGGCCATGGGCACCTCACTATCGCTTTCCGGTCTATTGTGCGCCGCCCTTAACAAGGTTGTTTCGGGAGACGCGCTGTTCACCTGGTGGACGCGCAATGGACGCGACCTACTCGTGGGATATCCTCACCTACGGGACCTGGGCGACGTAGCCCCCGGGTCCTTGCGTGTTTGAGGAGGCCGTAATGAGCAACCTGCTCCTGCTGACCAACGCCCTCGAGCCGTCCGCCGAGGTGCTTCCGGCGCTGGGCTTGCTGCTCCACTCGGTCCGGGTCTCGCCCGCGGAGGCGTCCGCGCTGATCGACACGCCTCCGGCCGACGCGGTCCTCGTCGACGCGCGGAAGGAGCTCGTGCAGGCCAAGAGCCTGTGCCGGCTGATCCGCACGACCGGCATCGACTGCCCGCTGCTGGTGATCGTCACCGAGGGCGGGCTGGCCGCGATGACGGCCGAGTGGGGCGTGGACGACGTGCTGCTCGACAGCGCGGGCCCGGCAGAGGTGGAGGCGCGCCTGCGCATGGCCACGGGCCGCATCTCCCAGGCCGCGACCGAGGAGGTCCCCGACGAGATCCGCAGCGGCGACCTGTCGATCGACGAGGCCACCTACACCGCGCGGCTGCGCGGCCGGGTGCTCGACCTCACGTTCAAGGAGTTCGAGCTGCTGAAATACCTCGCCCAGCACCCGGGTCGGGTCTTCACCCGGGCCCAGCTGCTGCAGGAGGTGTGGGGCTACGACTACTTCGGCGGCACCAGGACGGTCGACGTCCACGTGCGACGCCTGCGCGCCAAGCTCGGCACCGAGTACGAATCCCTCATCGGAACGGTCCGCAACGTCGGCTACCGCTTCGTCCCCGACCGGCAGGACACCGCCGCCGTCTGATCATTGACAGAGCCACCCGCCGATGTGACAAATTGTCGTTGAGGCTGTTTCACATCTGTCATACGAGGACACCGCCGTCCCCAGATTGGTGGTGTCGGGGTGGGTCTGTTCCGGTCGTTGGTGGACGAGGGCGCCAGGCCCCGCGTCTTCCGGCGTAACGAGACCATCTGCTCGCCGTTGCGGCCCGCCCACCAGGTTCACCTCATCGACCACGGCTACGCCCGCGAATACACCCCGGCGGGCGAGCGCGAGGCCATCCACGACCTGCGCGGCGCCGGCGACCTCGTCGGCGAGCTCGCCTTCTGGAACCCCGCCGAGCGCGCCAAGGTGGACGCGCTGACCGAGGTGCGGGCCTGGCCCATCGACATGCGCCGGCTGCGCGAGCACGCCGCCGCCGGCCCGGCCGTGGCCACGACGCTGGTGCAGGAGCTGTTCGCCAGGAACGTGGCCGCCCGCAGGCACGAGTCGCTGGCCCGCGCCCCCGTCGCCGCCCGGCTGGCCGTGTGGCTGCTGCACCTGGACGAGCGTTACGCGCTGGCCTCGGAGTCCGCGCCGCCGCTGTCCATGGAGACGCTGGCCGACCTCGTGGGCAGCTCCCCCGACGTGGTCCAGCGCCAGCTCACGCAGTGGGTCCAGCGGGGCTGGCTGGTACGGCCCGGCTACCGGCGGCTGCGCATCGAGGACCCGTCCGCGCTGCGCGACCTGGCGGGCGGCTGGGAGCACCTGTCGCAGCCGTGGCAGGGACGGGTGACGCCGTTCCTGACCAGGCCGGGGGCGCTCGCCGAGCCGCTGCCCCTCGGCGAGGTGCCGAAGCCGCGCCAGCTCCCCGCCGACGTGTCCGACTTCACCGGGCGCCAGCAGAGCCTGGACCTGCTCACCGCCTGGCTGGAGCGGCCCAGGCGGACGAACACCATGATCGTGCAGGGTCTGCCCGGCGTGGGCAAGACCGCGCTGGTGACGCACTGGGGGCACCTGAACGCCGGCCGCTTCCCCGACGGCCAGATCGTGATCGACCTGCGCGGGCAGTCGCCGAGCCAGCCGCCGATGACCCCGGCCGAGGCGCTCGGGCAGATCCTGCGCTCGCTCGGGGTCGGCGAGCACATGCCCGCCGACGACGAGGCCGAGCTGACGCTGCTCTACCGCAGCAGGATCGCCGGGCGCAGGCTGCTGCTCATCCTCGACAACGCCGCCGACCCGGCGCAGGTGCGGGCGCTGCTGCCGGGTGGCAAGGACTGCGTGGTGCTGGTGACCAGCCGCACGCGGATGGCGCCGTTGCGGGCCACCGGGCACGCCGACCTCATGGACCTGCCGGTCCTCGACCCGGGCAACGCGGTGGCGCTGCTGGTGGCCGTGCTCGGAGAGCACTCGCCGCGGGCCGCCGACCGGGACGCGCTGGCCGAGCTGGCCAGGGTGTGCACGTACCATCCGTTCGCGCTGCGGATCTCGGCGGCCAAGCTGGCCGAGAACCCCGGGCTGAGCGTGCAGAAGCGGGTCCAGGAGCTGCGCAGGCCGGGCACGCTCCTGGTGGGCGATCCGGAGGAGGCGTTCAGGTCGGCGCTCGACCTGGCGTACGAGTCGCTGAGCCCGGGGCAGCGGCGGGCGTTCCGGCACGTGGGGCTGCTGCCGGGCCGGGACTTCACGCCCGAGGTGCTGGCCGCGGCGCTCGGCGTCCCGGTCAGCGAGGCCGTGGTGGCGGTGGAGGGGCTGCACCGGGCGTATCTCGTCGAACCGCTGGCCGGCCCGCGCTACCGGGTGCACGACCTGGTCAAGCGGCTGGCCAGGGAGCTGGGCAGGCACGCCGAGGCAGGCGTGCGGGAGGCCAGGGCCCGGCTGCTCGACCACTACCTGGCGGTGGCGACGGACCCCGCGACGGCGCCCGAGTGGTTCGAGGCCGAGCGGCGCTCGCTGGTCTCGGCCGTGCGGCTGGCCGAGGAGAGCGGCGCCCAGGGGATGGCCTGGCGGCTGGCCGAGGCCGTGTTCGAGCCGTTCAGGAAGCTGCGGTACAACGAGATCAACCTGGAGATCCAGCAGGCCGGGCTGACCTCGGCGATGCAGGTGAGCAACCGGCGGGCGATCGCGCGCATGCGCAGCAACCTGGGCTCGATCCACCGGGACATCGGGCCGTCGACGCTCGCGGCCAGGTTCATCGGGGAGGCGCTGGAGGAGTTCGCCTCGCTCGGCGACGCCGAGGGGCGGGCCCGCGCGCTCGATGACCTGGCCGAGGTGCACGGCATCGCGGGCCACAACGAGGAGGCCCTGCGGTGCGCGGACGAGGCGCTCGGCCTCTATCGCGAGATCGGCGACCTGGCCGGGGTGGCGAGCTGCCTGCACACGCTCTCGCGCCTGCACGTGTCCCAGGAGCGCTACGAGCTGGCGTTGCAGCACGCGGGGCAGGCCCTGGAGGTGCGGGAGGAGCTCGGCGACCGCAGGGGCACGGCGCAGAGCCTGATCATCCTGGCCACGGTGCAGCGGAACCTGGGCGAGCCGAACGCGGCGCTGTCCGAGGGCCTGGAGGCGCTGTCGATCTGCCACGAGCTGGGCGACGAGCACGCCGAGGCCGAGACGCTGCTCTGCCTGGCCGAGATCTACGACCTGCTGCGGTTGCCGCACGACGCGCAGCGGGACGCCGAGCGGGCCCTGGCCGGGTACACGGCGACGGGCGACCAGCACGGCTGCGGGCGCGCCCTGTGCGCGCTCGGCCGGATCGCGCGCAACGGCTCCCGGTACGACGAGGCCCTCGCCTACTACGAGCAGGCGCTGGCCGTGCAGGTGGAGCTCCACCACGAGCAGGGCAAGGCGGAGACGCTCGGGGACATCGGGCTGGTGCACTGGCGGCTGTCCGACTACCTGCGGGCCGACGACTACCTCAACCAGGCGCTGGCGATCAGCCGGGTGATCCGCGACGAGCCGGTGGAGGCCCGCATGCTCAACCGGCTCGCCAGGGTGCGGCGGCGGCAGGGGCTGCCGCACGTGGCGTTCGTGTACGCGCTCGAAGCCCTGGACATCGTGCAGGGCATGGGCAACCGGCGGGCCGAGGCGGACGTGCAGGAGACGCTGGCGAACACGTACCTGTCGCTGGGGCAGCACCAGCCCGCGCTGCGGGCGGCCAAGGCGTCGCTGGCGATCAGGGAGGAGCTGCGGGACAACCGGGCCAGCGCGCTGCTGTCGATGGCGCAGGCGCTGCACACGGCGGGCGAGCCGCAGGAGGCGCTGAAGCTCGCGTGGGAGACGGTCGAGCTGCAGAACGAGACCGGCACGAAGGACCGGTGGGCGGCGGCGCTCACGACGCTGGCCATGGTGCTGCTGGACCTGGGCCTGGCCGGGGAGGCGCTGGTCCACGCGCGCCAGGCCAGGGACGTCCATCTGGAGTGCGGGACGAGGCGGGATCTGGGGTGCGCGCTGCGGGCGCTGGGCCTGATCTCGGCCAGGCTGGGCAACCGGGGCCCGGCCGGCGGCTATCTGCGGGAGGCGCTGCGGCTGCTGGAGGAGGTGGGGGACGTCTTCGAGGTACGGCGGGTGTCGGAGGATCTTCGCGAGCTCGGGACCAGCCCCACGTCCTGAAATATCGCTAAAAGTCGTGAAATCTCGGAAGTGAGGTCGCAGATCTTCTCCGGAAATTTCCGTTAGCTGGTGCTACCAGCTACTCCAACGGGGGTGATCCGGATGCTCAAGAACCATCTGCGTCGAGACCTTCAGTGGCTCAAGCGCCAGGCGCGCAAGGACAGGCGGATCACGGTTGTCCTGCTCACCGGCGTGCTGGCCGCCTGGGTCCGCCAGCTTCCGCCGTCGGACCTGCTCGGCGGGTCCCCGACCCTGCTGGCCCTCTCGCTGGGGCTGCTCGCCGGCTCGGGGGCGGCCTGGCTGATGTCGGCGTACCTCGTCACCAGGACCCTCAAGGCGCGCAGGGAGCCGGCGGAAGAGCTCCGGTGGATCTCCAGGATCAGCCGGGGCAAGGAGTGGGCCTTCTGCTCGCTGAGCGCTTATATGGCCTGGCACCTGCTGCAGTTCGTCACCGCGGTGGTGCTGGGCTGACCTGGACCGGCGGCGGGGTGTCACCCTCGGAATGGGGCCCGGGTGGCACCCTGCCGTCACGCCCGGCCCAGCCGGGCCTCTTCCAGCGCCTTGACGTGGATGCCCGCGTCCGCGAGCACGAACTGCACGATCTCCGCCGTGTCCAGCTCGGCCAGGCCGAAGTCGACGTCGGCGTGGGCGTCGCACCAGTCGACGATCGGGCGGGGGTCGGCGAGCGGGCCGGCGAAGTGGACGAGGCTGACGTACCAGCGGTCGCGTACGCGTCCGTGCTCCAGGTCCCGCACGCCGCGCGAGGCCATCGCGCGGGCGAACCGCCTCCACAGCCTGGCCAGCGTGTCGTCCTCGGGATGGCCGCAGACCAGGACGCCGCCGGGATGGGGGCTCACGCCCGCCAGCCGCACCCGCGCGGGCCCGACGCCCTTCGCGGCCTCGGCCAGGGCGTCCCGGTAGACCGCGCGGAGCCGGTCGCCGGCCGGGATCCGATCGCGATAGGGCTCCAGGGACCTCAGCGTGACGTGCAGGGTCCGCCTGCCGTGCACCCAGTGCCCCGGCGCCTCTATGGTCGCGGCCAGTGCCGCCAGCCGGTCCAGCACCTCACCCCAGGGGCGGAGCACGGCCGCCGCGCCCCACCGCCTCGCGCCCTCCACCATGGGGCTGTCGTGGGTCGCCCGGCCCGCCAGCAGAGCCGCTCGCCCCTCGATTCGGAAGTCGGCGAAATCGGACATCCGTGCAGTATGCCTGATCCCGCCACGGATAGAGCCGGGTTTGTGCGGGCAGTGGCAGGTGAATGGCAGGGAGGTGGGGCACGTGTCCGGCGATCTGGTCGTTCCTGACGGCGCTCATGGAGTGGTGGTGTTCGCGCACGGCAGCGGCAGCAGCCGGCTCAGCCCGCGTAACCGCTACGTGGCCGGGGCGCTCAACAAGGCGGGGCTGGGCACGCTGCTGTTCGACCTGCTCACGCCCCAGGAGGAGGCCGACAGGGCGAACGTCTTCGACATCGGCCTCCTCGCCGAGCGGCTGCTGGAACGTACGCGACGGCTGCGCGAGCAGGAGGAGGAGGCGGCGGGGCTGCCCATCGGCTACTTCGGGGCCAGCACCGGCGCGGCGGCGGCGCTGTGGGCGGCGGCCGAGCCGGACAACGCGATCTCCGCGATCGTCTCGCGCGGCGGGCGCCCCGACCTGGCGGGGCCTCGACTCGCGGCGGTGCGCGCGCCTACGCTGCTCATCGTGGGCGGCCGGGATCCGATCGTGGTGAAGCTCAACGAGGAGGCTCAGCAGCGCCTGCGCGCCGAGAGCCGCATCACCGTGGTGCCCGGGGCCACCCACCTGTTCGAGGAGCCCGGCGCGCTGGAGACCGTGGCCGAGCACGCCAGAAACTGGTTCACGACTCATTTGAGAGGTCCCGCATGAGCTTCCGGTGGTCGACCGTGTGCCTGGAGGCGCTCGACGGGCCGGCGCTGGCCGCCTTCTACCGCGAGCTGCTCGGCTGGCGGGTCAAGGAAGAGGAGCCCGACTGGGTGGTGCTCGTCCCGCCGGAAGGCGGCACCGGGCTGGCCTTCCAGAGCGACCCCGGCTTCGTCCGCCCGGCCTGGCCCGCGTCGCCGGGCAGGCAGCAGATGATGATGCACCTCGACATCGAGGTCGACGATCTCGACGCGAGCAGCGCCCGCGCCGTCGAGCTGGGCGCGACCGTGGCCGACTTCCAGCCGCAGGACGACGTACGCGTGCACTTCGACCCGGCCGGGCACCCGTTCTGCCTCTATGTGAGCGGGTAAGTCGATTGCCCCTGCCCCCGACGGGGGTGAGTACGGCGCCGGCCCACCTCCACCTGGCCCGGTTGCGGGCCGGGAGCGCCGCCGAGCACCGTACGGCGGGGCCGGCGGCGCTCCCTGGGACGGGATCCGCTGAGCCGCGGCAGGTCCGCGAGCCTGCCGCGGCTGTGAGCTCACACTGGGATCGTGGCCAGGCTCCTGCCGTCGAAGGTCTCGACCGTGAAGTGGTTCAGCTCGGACTCCGGGAGGCTGGTGCCGCCGTGCAGCAGCAGGGGGTCGGGGGCCCCGGGCACGCCGTACCCCTTGTCGGGCACGCCCCAGCTCGCCACCACCTCGGAGCGGCCGTCATTGCCCACCGCCATGAGGCGGCACTGCAGCGGACCCTTGACGCCCTTGAGCTCCAGCGCGACGTGGGTGCCCCAGCCCTTGTCCTCCAGTCCGACGAGAGCGGATACCCCGGTGCCCTTGTCGGTGGCGGAGTAGGTGTGGCCGGTCATGAGGAGCGCGCGGGCCGGGCTGTGGATGCTGTCGGGGTTCGGGCCGCCGGTGACCGAGTTGACGGCGAGGAAGACGCCGGCCGCGACGAGCACGCAGGCGGCGGCGGACATGAACGTGCGGTGCAGGCTCCGGCGGCGGCGTTCGGTGGCGGCGCGGCGCACCAGGAGCGATTCGACCTCGGGGTCGGGCGGGCTGGGCAGGAGGTCGTCCGGGTGGACGGTCTTGATCAGCTGCCCCATCTCGGCGAACGCCCCGGCCTCTTCCGCGCAGCTCGGGCAGCCCCTCAGATGGCGCTCGAACTCGGCCTTCTCCTCCCCGCGGAGCAGGCCGAGCGCGTACGCGGCCACGTCTTCGTGACGCACCTCGGTCATGAGAGCGTCACCCCCCTTTCCTCGTGACGCATCTCCATCATGAGCGCGTCACCCCCCTTTCGCGGTGGCTTCCGTAGTGACGCGCCTCCCACGTCATGGCAACGTCACCCCCCTTTCGGTGTGACTCTCGTAGTGACGCGCCTCCCACGTCATGGCAGCGTCACCCCCCTTTCCTCGAGCGCCACGCGTAACGCGCGCATGGCGTAGTACACGCGGGACTTCACGGTGCCCACGGGGACCCCGATGATCTCCGCCGCCTCCTGGACCGTGCGGTCCAGGAGGAACGTCTCCGTGAGCACCTGGCGATGGGCAGGCGAGAGCGACATCATCGCGTCGGTCACGACGATCTCGCGTAACAGCTGCTCGTCCTCCGCGGCCACCGAGTTGAGGCGTTCCGGGACGTCCTCGACGGTGTCGAGCGGGCGCGAGCCGGAGCGGCGCCTGTTGTCGATGACCACGCGGCGGGCGACGGTCGCCAGCCAGGGCATCAGGGAGCCGGACTCGGTACGCAGGTCGGGGAGGTTGCGCCAGGCGCGCACCAGGGTCTCCTGCACGACGTCCTCGGCCCAGCGCCGATCGCCACCCGTCAGCCGGACGGCGAAGGCCATCAGGGGGGCGCCGTATTCGCGGTACAGGGCTCGGACCATGGCCTCGTCGGTCACGCGGTGATTCACCCGCGACTCCTCGCGCTGCGGATACCAGGAAATATCCCGCCGATATTGGAACCATCACTCTAGCCACCCGAGGGGGCCAGATGCTGGCACTTTGCCCTTCTCTCCGCTTCGCTGGATTTACCGGCTATATCGTGCTTTGCCCACCTGCGGCGCCCGATGAACCGATGACTTAATGATCTTCAGGCTCGGCGGTGAACAGCTCGTAGCTGTGGCCGTTGGGGTCGCGCACGTACACGCCGCGACCGCCCGCCAGGTGGTTGATCTCGCGGTCCCAGCCGTTCATCGGGCCGGAGCCGTAGTCGATCGCCGGGTCCCCCTTGAGCCGCTCCATGAGCGCGTCGAAGGTGTCGTCGTCGACCAGGAAGGCGTAGTGGCCGGGCTGGGGCGCGCGGCGGTCGTCGAAGTCGAGGGTGAGGTCGTCGTTGACGCTGACGGGCGCGAACGGCCCGGCGGGCGGGCCGACCCGCAGCCCCAGCAGGCCGGCGAAGAACGCGGCCGCCGCCTCGCGGTCGGCGGCCGGGACGATCAGGTGGTTCATGACGATGGCCATGACGGCATCCCTTTCCGAAGATGTATGTGAATCGCACATAATCATACGTGCGTATCGCATGCAACTGTCGTAGGGTGAGGGCATGAGCGAGGAGGCCGACGGAGGGCCGGCGCTGTTCCACCTGGTGCGGTTCTGGTCCCGCCGATGGGCCGGGCGGGCGTCGGAGGAGCTGACCGGGGAGCTGCGTCACGTGCAGCACATCCTGGTGGTGGAGGCCGTGCACACCAACACGCGCGCCGGCGGGCAGGCGCTCGAGCCGCCCACGGTGGGCACGGTGGCGCACCAGCTCGGCCTCGATCATTCGGGCGCCAGCCGCATGGTCAAGGACGCCGTCGAGGCGGGCTATCTCGCCCGCGACACCTCCGAGCACGACCGGCGCCGCGCCTCCCTGCGGCTCACGGACAGCGGGCACGCGCTGCTGGACGGGGCGAGGCAGTGGCAGCGCCGGGCCTTCGAGGAGCTGACCGCCTCCTGGGACGAGCGCGACCGGCGGCAGTTCGCGACCTACCTGCGCCGGCTGGCCGACGACCTCGGCGCCCCCTGACGCCCGGCGGTCTCAGGCGCCGCCCGGCTCCATCAACCGGTCGAGCCTGAGGCCGAGGTCGATCATCTCGCAGCGCAGCGAGTCGATCTTCCCGAGCAGGTCCGAGTGGACGGCCTTGAAGCTCTGGTTCATCTGCACGCGGAGCCCGGCGACCTCCACGATCAGAGCCTCGAAGTCCTGGCTCACCTCGGTGCGGACGTCCGCGACCTCGGCCCTCAGCTCGGACACGTTGATCGACACCTGCGCGACGAGGGCCGGCAGGTCGGACCGGTACGGGCCGGGCTGGGCGGGGACGATGTCGTTGTGCCGGGGGCGTCGGTCAAGGCTGCCGCTGGAGCGCAGGGTCGCTTCGAGAGCTTCCACCCGGAGCTTCAGATCGAGGATCTCCGCCTCTACGTTCACGCACACCTACCTTCGCCGGGATTACTGCTTTGCGTGAGCACATGATGGCAAGCCGTTCATGATCAGGAGCGATCGATCGTTGAAGCGGGTACGGATTTTTCTCCGCCCGCAGGCGTGCTGTCCTCCCGGGACGTGCAGATTCGACCCCGGACCGGATGCCGGAATGGTGACGGCCATCGCATGGACGCTCCTGCGAAAGAGCCACGCTTCACGTTTCGCAGGAGAACTGGCGATGGCCGCGGGAACAGTCTGCTGGCCGGTCGATCGCCGGTGAAGCCCCATCGCGATCGGTGACTCCTACTTGTTCGGCTCAGGGCCGCATGACCGTACTTTCGGCCGGTGTGGCGGGCGGGCGGCGGCTCCTAGCCTGGGCGGTGTGCGGGTGCGGGAGTGGCGGGCCGGGATCGCGGCCGACGTGGTGATCGGCGCGGTGTCCGCGGCGGTGCTCGCCTTCTACGGCTACCGGATCAGCACGAGCTGGGGTGGCGCGTACTGGGTGTCCGGGTGCACCGCCGGGGCGGTGGTCTGCGCGCTCGCGCTCGTCCGCCGGCGGAGCCGGTTGTGGACGGCGGTCGCGGGGCTGGGCGTCGCGGCGGCCGCCATCGTGGTCGCGAAGGCCGCCCACCTGCCCACCGAGCCCGGTCCCGGCGTGATCTTGGGGCTGTCCGTGCTCGTCGGGTCCGCCGTCCGGGTGCTTGCGCCCCGTCCGGCCTGCGCCGTGGCCGGTGGCGGGCTCGTGGTGGTGGCGGGGGCCTTCGCCGCCGCCGCCCAGCCGGCCATGGGGACGATGAGCGCCGTGGGCTGGGCGGGCGCCGTCGTGGCCGGGCTGTGGCCGCGGCTGCTGGCCGCCCGCCGCCGGGCCGTCGAGGAGCGCGTACGCCGTGGCGAGCGCCTGGAGCTGGCCAGGGAGCTGCACGACGTCGTCGCCCACCACGTCACGTGCGTCGTGCTCCAGGCGCAGACCGCGCGGCTGCTCGCCCACAAGCAGCCGGAGCGGCTGGCGACCTCTCTGGCGGACATCGAGGCGGCCGGCTCCGACGCCCTGGCCGCCACCCGCCGCGTCGTCGGCCTGCTCCGCGACCCGGCCCGGGGCCTGCCCGCCCTTGAGGGCCTCGACGAGCTGGTCAGGCGCTTCGGCGGCCACGGACCCGCCGTACGGCTGCGGCTCCCCGACGACGAGGACACCGCACTCTGGCCGCCCGAGGTGGCCACCACCGTCTACCGGATCGTCCAGGAGTCGCTGACCAACGTCTCCCGCCACGCCCCGCAGGCCCGCTCGGTCACCGTCACCGTCACGCGAGCCCGGGACTCGGTCACCGTCGAGGTCGCCGACGACGCCCCTCCCGGCCCGGCCCGCCGGCGCGGACGCGGCGGATACGGCCTGGTCGGGATGCGCGAACGCGTCGAGGCCCTCGGCGGGACGCTGCGCGCGGGCCCCCGTCCCGGCGCCGGCTGGTCCGTGGTCGCCGCCCTCCCCGTCCCGGCGCGGGAGCACCCATGAGCGGCATCACCGTCATGCTGGCCGACGACCAGGCGATGATCCGTGACTGCCTGCGCCTCATCCTGGAGGACCAGCCCGACATCAGCGTCGTCGCCGAGGCCGCCGACGGCGCCGAGGCGGTCGCCCTGGCCCGCCGGCTGCGCCCCGACGTGTGCCTCGTGGACATCCAGATGCCCGGGCTCGACGGCATCGAGGTCACGCGGGCCCTCGCGGGGCCGGAGGTCGCCGACCCGCTGCGGGTGGTCGTCGTCACCACCTTCGACCTCGACGAGTACGTCTACGGCGCCCTGCGCGGCGGGGCGATCGGCTTCGTGCTGAAGGACGTCGGCCCCGACCTGCTCGTCGAGGCGGTCCGGGCCGCGAACGCCGGGGACGCCCTGATCTCCCCCTCGCTCACCCTCCGGTTGCTGCGCCACCTCACGGCCACCGCCCCGGTCCGCCGCGCGCCCGCGCAGCCGCTGTCGGACCGGGAGTTCGAGGTCGTCCGGGCCGTCGCCAGGGGCCGCACCAACCAGGAGATCGCCGCCGAGCTCTTCATCTCGCTGAGCACCGTCAAAGGCCACGTGTCCGGCGTCATGACCAAGCTGGGCCTGCGCAACCGGGTCGAGATCGTCGCCTGGGCCTGGGAGCACCGCCTGGTCGACTGAGCCGCTACTCCGCCTACGGTGCGATGTGGGCGGCGGGCCCCGGCGGGCGGCGTTTCGGGAGGGGCGGCGGCGGGTAAGGCCGTCGATGATTTCTGAGCTACCTGGTTTTCAGGAGCCACAGATGCCCCGTGTCACGCTCACGCCGGCCGCCCGTGAAGCACTGCGCGACGACGAAGTGGTGTTCTTCGACTGGCACGTGACCGGCCTGTGCTGCGCCGACGCGGGAGAGTTCTCGGTCCGGCCGTTATCCCGTTCCCGGCTCCCCCGGCGAGCGCGCCGGCTCGGCGACGAGGACGAGAAGGTGTACGCCCATCCGACCGCCTGGGTGCATCTCGCCGAACTCCCCGTCACGATCGACTGCCGCCCGCTGTGGCGCTGGCGGCGTTTCACGACCGATCTGCCGCCGGACGCCGGACTGCGCTGCTGCCTGGGGCGACCTCTATATGGCCCATCACATGGGGGAGGTAACCGGTGAAGCTGCGTTCCATCATCATCTGGACGGCGGTCGCGCTCGTCGGGGCCGCGGGGTGGGCCGTGCTGGCCCTGTCCCGAGGGGAGAACGTCAACGCGGTCTGGCTGCTGGCCGCCGCGCTCGGTTCGTACGCCATCGCCTACCGGTTCTATGCCCGTTTCATCGTCCGCAAGGTGCTGGGCGCGGACGACCGCAGGGCCACCCCGGCCGAGCGGCTCGACAACGGCATCGACTACCAGCCGACCGACCGCCGGATCCTGTTCGGCCACCACTTCGCCGCCATCGCCGGGGCGGGGCCGCTGGTGGGGCCCGTGCTGGCGGCCCAGATGGGCTACCTCCCCGGGACCATCTGGATCGTCGCAGGAGTGATCTTCGCCGGGGCCGTTCAGGACATGGTGATCCTGTTCTTCTCCATGCGGCGCAACGGCCGCAGCCTCGGTCAGATGGCCCGCGAGGAGATCGGGCCGGTCGGCGGGGTGGCGGCGCTCGTCGCGGTCTTCGCCATCATGATCATCCTGCTCGCCGTGCTGGCGCTGGTCGTGGTCAACGCCCTGGCCAAGTCGCCGTGGGGCGTCTTCTCCATCGCCATGACCATCCCGATCGCCCTGTTCATGGGCTTCTACCTGCGGGTGATCAGGCCGGGCAAGGTCGTCGAGACCACCGTGATCGGGGTCGCGCTGCTGCTGCTGTCGATCGTGGCCGGCGGCTGGGTGCAGGAGTCGAACTGGGCGCCGTTCTTCACGCTGAGCCCGTCCGCGCTGGCGCTGTGGCTCATCGCGTACGGGTTCGTCGCCGCGGTGCTACCCGTCTGGATGCTGCTCGCGCCGCGCGACTACCTGTCGACGTTCATGAAGATCGGCACCATCGTGCTCATCGCGATCGGGATCGCCGTCACCATGCCCACGCTGAAGACGACGGCGTTCACGGACTTCGCGTTCAACGGCAAGGGCCCGGTGTTCGCCGGGTCGCTGTTCCCGTTCGTGTTCATCATCATCGCGTGCGGCGCGCTGTCGGGATTCCACTCGCTGATCTCGTCCGGCACGACGCCCAAGATGATCCAGAAGGAGAGCCAGGTCCGGATGATCGGGTACGGCTCCATGCTGATGGAGTCGTTCGTGGCCGTCATGGCCATCACCGCGGCCTGCGTCCTGACCCCCGGGCTCTACTTCGCGATGAACTCCCCGGCCGGCGTCGTCGGGGCCACCGTGCAGAGCGCCTCGCAGGCGGTCACGAACATGGGCTTCGTGATCACGCCGGAGCAGTTGCAGGCCGCGGCGGCGGCCGTACAGGAGCAGACCCTGATCGCCCGGACGGGCGGCGCGCCCACGCTGGCGGTCGGGATCTCGCAGATCTTCTCCGGGTTCATCGGCGGGGCGGGACTGCAGGCGTTCTGGTACCACTTCGCGATCATGTTCGAGGCGCTGTTCATCCTCACGACGGTCGACGCGGGCACCCGGGTGGGGCGGTTCATGCTGCAGGACACGCTGGGCAACCTGTGGAAGCCGATCTCCAGGGTGAGCTGGTGGCCGGGGCTGGTGGCGGCCAGCGCCGTCGTCGTGGCGGCCTGGGGATACTTCCTGTACGTGGGCGTCAACGACCCGCTGGGCGGGATCAACCAGCTGTTCCCGCTCTTCGGCATCGCCAACCAGCTGCTCGCCGCGGTGGCGCTCACGGTCGCCACGACGTTGCTGATCAAGAGCGGCCGGCTGAAGTGGGCCTGGGTGACGGGGGTGCCGCTGGCCTGGGACGCGGCCGTCACGCTGACGGCCAGCTACCAGAAGGTGTTCTCCCCGGACCCCACGCTCGGCTTCTTCGCCCAGCGCGACCGCTATCAGACGGCGCTGGACCAGGGGAAGCTGCTCGCGCCGGCCAAGACCCGGGACGCGATGGAGCAGATCGTGCTCAACTCCACCGTGGACGGGATCCTGGCGGCGCTGTTCGCGGTCCTGATCGTCATCGTGATCCTCGACGCGCTGCGCGTGTGGGTGAAGGCGGTCAGGTCGCGTGAGCCGCTGCCGACCACGGAGGCGCCGTTCGAGGAGTCGAAGATCCTCGCGCCCGCCGGCCTGATCCCCACCCGCGAGGAACGGGAGACGATGGCCAGGACGACCCCCTAGAAGGACCCACAGAAGGCCCCTCGGAAGGCCCCTCAGAAGGCCTCGATGACGCGGCTCAACGTGGCGTTCAGCTCGGCGAGGCCGTCCTCGCCGAGCAGGGCCGCCAGGCGTCGTTCGACGTCGTCGATCGCGGCGTAGCCGACCCTCAGCGCCTCTTCCCCGCGCTCGGTGAACTCGATGAGCTTGGCGCGGCGGTCGGCCGGATCGGGCACCCGGCGCAGGACGCCCAGCTCCTCCAGGTCGTCGACCAGCGCCCCCATCGCCTGCGGGGTCATCTGTGCCTTCTCCGCGAGCCTGCTCAGCCGGATGCCGTCGTGCTCCATGTGGAAGAACACCGCCGAGTGCGCGGGCCGGATGCGGGCGTCGTACGTCCTGCCGGCGTCGAGCACGACGTCCTGCAGGCGCAGGTACGCCTCGTAGAGCAGGGCTATGACGTGCGGTGGATGCGTGGCGGCCAAGCCCCTTCTCCATTTGCTCAGGAAGCCTTATATTAAGGCTACCTTAGCAAATTGGGGGTGCGATGAACCAGGAAGACATCTGGGCCGCCCTCGAGATCGAGCGGCGCGGCGTGGCCGACCTGCTCGACTCGCTGCCCGCCGCCGACTGGGAGCGGCCGTCGCTCTGCGAGGGCTGGCGCGTCCGCGACGTGGCCGCCCACCTCGCGCTCGCCACCGCGGTGAACGTCCCTCGGGCGATGGTGGACTTCGTCCGGGCGCGCGGGAGCTTCGATCGCTTCATCCGCGACACGGCGGTACGTCATGCCAGGCTGCCGACCGGCGAGATCGTCGCGCAGGTGCGCGAGTCGGCCACCTCGCACCGCCGGGCGCCGACGACCAAGCCGCTCGACCCGCTCTTCG
Organism: Nonomuraea sp. JJY05; assembly: GCF_043496855.1. Taxonomy (NCBI): domain Bacteria; kingdom Bacillati; phylum Actinomycetota; class Actinomycetes; order Streptosporangiales; family Streptosporangiaceae; genus Nonomuraea; species Nonomuraea sp. JJY05. Next base: position 42,725 of record NZ_JBIEIS010000054.1, on the reverse strand, counting down.
ACGTGCTGGTCCACGCCCAGGACATCGCCGTGCCGCTCGGGCTCGACCGGGCCATGCCGCTGGAGGCGGCCCGCACCTGCGCCGTGCACATCTGGGAGCGCGGCTTCCCCTTCCATCCGCAGCGGCGCCTGCGCGGGCTCCGGCTCGTGGCCACGGACGTGGACTGGTCGGTAGGCGAGGGCGACGTGGTCGAAGGGTCCGTACAGGCGCTGCTCCTGCTGCTCAGCGGGCGGCCGGCCGCGCTGCCCGGCCTGCGAGGGGCGGGTACGGCGCGCCTATAGGCGCAGCTCGGGCGGGAATCCGGTCCACCTGAGCTCGGACGGCAGGTGTTCCATGTCGTTGAAGAAGAGCACGGAGGAGGGGCGGCCCGGCGCGTACCGGATGACGGTCAGGGCGGCGTTGCAGTGGTTGAGCCCGAGCCAGCGCCAGCCGGGGGCGTCCATGGCCTCGCGGACCAGCCAGCCGATCAGGAAGTTGTGCGTGACGACGAGCTCGTGGCGCGTCTCCTCCACCGGCCCCGTGAACAGCTCCTCGGCCTGGCGGGCGAGCCGCGCGCCGCCGTCCTCCGGGAAGCCGGCGAGGAAGCCGAGCAACCGGTCCGCGTGTTCTGGGGGCAGCTCGTCCTTCGCCGGCACGTACGGGACGTAGTCACCGGCCGCCTCCGAGACGCGCACGGGCACGCCGGGAAGGTGCTCGGCGATCAGGCGCGCGGTCTGGGCGGCCCTCGGGAGCGGACCGTGGTGGACGGCGGAGAGGGGGACGTCCTTCAGCCGCTCGCCCAGCAGCGCGGCCTGGCGGCGGCCGTTCGCGGTCAGACCGCTCTCGTCCGGCGTGGCCTCGCCGTGGCGGGTGAGGTAGAGGAAGCGAGTCATCGGGCTCCAGTTGTTGACCTCGGACACACGTCATGGGCATCGTAGGGCGGGTGGCCGGCGATGAGACACGCGACGGGGTGGCGCTCACCAACCTCGACCAGCCCCTGTTCGACGGGGCCGGCGCGACCAAGCGCGACCTGGTCGACTACCTCGACGCGGTCAGCGACCGGATCATCCCCGTCCTGCGCGACCGGGCGCTCTCGGTCATCCGCGTACGGCCGGGGCAGGAGCCGTTCATGCAGAAGAACCTGCCCAAGTACGCCCCCGAATGGGTGCAGTCGGTCTCCGTGTGGGCCGAGGCGTCACGCAGGCAGGTGACGTACGCGCTCTGCAACGACCGCAGGACGCTGCTCTGGTTCGCCAACCAGCGGGCGGTGGAGTACCACCCGGGGCTGTTCGTGGGCTCCCATCCCACCCACATGATCCTCGACCTCGACCCGCCCGACGGCAGCGACTCCTTCGAGCTGGCCGTGCGCGGGGCCTTCCTGGTACGCCAGGCCCTGGACGACGCCGGGCTGGCGGGCGCGGTGAAGACCAGCGGGGCGAAGGGCGTGCACGTGTTCGTGCCCGTGGCCGAGGGGACGGGCATGGAGGACCTGGCCGCGGCCACGCGCGCGCTGGCGGCCCGGGCCGAGCGGGTGGATCCGGCGCTGGCCACCACGGCGTTCATCCGCGAGGACCGCGCGGGCAAGGTGTTCATCGACTCGACCAGGGCGGGCGGGGCCACGGTGGCGGCCGCCTACAGCCCTCGCGTACGCCCCGGCGCGCCCGTGTCGTTCCCCGTGGCGTGGGAGTCGCTCGATCAGGTCGCGCCCTCCGACTTCACCGTCCACACGGCGGCCGGGCTGCTCAAGGACGCGGACCCGTGGGCCGAGTCCATGCCCGAGCCGCAGCGGCTGCCCGCCGACCTGGTCGAGGAGGGGCACACGATCCCGGTCGCCCGCGTACAGGCGATGCACGAGGGCAAGCGGCGCGCCCGCGCCCGTCGCGCCGAGTGACCCCAACCGGATATGTCCGGATATTGACGCCCTAGTGGGCCTTCTCAGTGATCCTCTGTCGGGTTACGTTCACGTGGCGGCTCGGGGGAATCATCGCATTCGTCCACCAGGGGAACCCTTATGCGTCGAATCGCCATCGCACTGATCACCGCACTGGCCCTACCACTGGCTCTGACCACCCCGGCCAACGCCGGCGGGCTTGACGACCTCTTCGCCAAGTTGCTCGTCAAGCAGGTGAAGGGCCCGAACGCCAAGAAGCACCTTGACGCCCTGCAGGCGATCGCCAACGCCAACGGCGGCACCCGCGCCGCGGGCACCCCCGGCTACAACGCCTCCCGCGACTACGTGGCGGGCAAACTACGCAAGGCCGGATACAAGGTCACCCTCCAGCCGATCAACTTCGTGGAGAGCTGGACCGAGAACTCCCCGCCCACGCTCAACCTCACCGCGCCGAACTCGAAGACGTACGTGCCGAACGAGGACTTCTTCTCCTTCGAGCCCTCCCCTGCGGGTGACGTGACCGCGCAGGTCCAGGCCGTTGACCTGACCCTGCCGCCGACCCCGACGCCCACCTCGACCAGCGGCTGCGAAGCGTCCGACTTCGCCGGGTTCGTGGCCGGCCGGATCGCGCTCATCCAGCGCGGCACGTGCGCCTTCGCCCTGAAGATCCGCAACGCGGGGCGCGCCGGGGCGTCCGGGATCATCGTGTTCAACGAGGGCCAGCCGGGCCGGACCGACGCGTTCCCGCTCGACATCGGCGAGTGGCGGGCCGGGGTCCCGATGGTCTTCGCCGACTTCGCGGTCGGCAACGAACTGGCGGCCACGGCCGGGGCGACCGTACGGCTCAAGGTGGACTCCACCCTCGTGCTGGGCACCAACGACAACGTGATCGCGGAGTCCCGCTTCGGCGACCCGCGCAACGTGGTGATGGTCGGCGCCCACCTCGACAGCGTGCCCGCCGGTCCCGGCATCAACGACAACGGCTCGGGCTCCGCCTCCATCCTGGAGGTCGCCGAGGAGATGGCGCTCTACCCGGTGAAGAACAAGGTCCGCTTCGGCTTCTGGGCGGGCGAGGAGATCGGGCTGCTCGGGTCCGACCAGTACGTCGCGTCGCTGTCGGAGACGCAGCGCGACCGGATCCGGGTCTACCTGAACTTCGACATGGTGGCCTCGCCGAACTACGCGTACAAGCTGTATGACGGGGACAACTCCGACAACGAGGGCTCCCCGGCCGGTCCGCCCGGATCCGACCGGATCGAGAAGCAGCTTGAAGCCTTCTACGGCTCGCGCAGCCTGCCCACCGTCGGCACCGACTTCGACGGGCGCTCCGACTACGGCCCGTTCATCGACGTCGGCATCCCGGCGGGCGGGATCTTCACGGGCGCCGAGGGCATCAAGACGGCCGAGGAGGCGGCGCTGTTCGGCGGCACGGCGGGGGTCGCGTACGACGCCTGCTACCACCAGGCGTGCGACACGATCGCCAACATCAACGACACCGCGCTGGACGTGGACCTGGACGCGATCGCGGACTCCGTCGCCCGCTTCGCCTTCGACCTGCGCTCCATCCCGCCGCGAACCGCTCCCGCGGCGGCGGTACCCCTGGCCGCCAAGACGGCCGCCTGACGGCTCCCACCGGGTGGGCAGCACCTTCTGTCCACCCGGGCACCACCTTGGCACTACCGCGCTACGGCACCACCGGTTCCAACGAGCACCATCTCGGGATCTCCCACCCTCGACCTCGGATGGAGGCGCCGCAATGCGATCGATCATCGTCGCGGCAACAGCGTTATCCCTGGCCATCACCACCCTGACAGCTGTCCCGGCCCAGGCCGCGGCAGCCCCGAACATCTCCCTCACCAACGTCAAGGCCCACCTCACCCAGCTCCAGTCCATCGCCACCGCCAACGGCGGCAACCGGGCACACGGCCGCCCTGGTTACCTGGCCTCCGCGAACTACGTACGCGGCCAGCTGGACGCCGCCGGCTTCACCACCACGCTCCAGTCGTTCACCTACAACGGCGCAACCGGCTACAACGTGATCGCCGACTGGCCGGGCGGGGACCCCAACGACATCCTCATGGTCGGCGCGCACCTCGACAGCGTCACCGCCGGTCCCGGCATCAACGACAACGGCTCGGGCAGCGCGTCCATCCTGGAGACCGCGCTGGAGGTGTCGCGCCAGGCGCTCCAGCCGGCCAAGCACCTGCGCTTCGCGTGGTGGGGCGCTGAGGAGCTGGGGCTGCGCGGCTCGCAGTTCTACGTGAACAACCTGCCGGCCGCGGACCGGGCGCGGATCAAGGGGTACCTGAACTTCGACATGGTCGGCTCCCCGAACCCCGGATACTTCGTCTACGACGGCGACAACTCCGACGGCACCGGCTCAGGTCCCGGCCCCGCCGGGTCCGCGGAGCTGGAGAAGGTCATCCAGGACTACTTCACGTCGATCGGCGTGCCGACCCGGGGCACCGACTTCGACGGCCGCTCCGACTACGGCCCGTTCATCGCGGTCGGCATCCCGGCGGGCGGCACGTTCACGGGCGCGGAGGGCATCAAGAGCTCGGCCCAGGCGACGCTGTGGGGCGGCACCGCCGGCCAGGCGTTCGACGCCTGCTACCACCGCTCCTGCGACACCGCGTCCAACATCAACGACACCGCGCTCGACCGCAACGCCGACGCGATCGCGTACTCTGTGTGGACGATCGCCACCGCCGTACCGCCCGTCGTGGTCTGGCAGGACACGTTCGAGACGGCCAACGGCTGGACGGTCAACCCGTCGAGCACCGACACCGCCACCACCGGCCAGTGGGAGCGCGGCGACCCCGAGGCCACCACCTCCAGCGGCGCCAAGCAGCTCGGCACCACGGTCAGCGGCACGAACGACCTGGTCACAGGCCGCCTGGCAGGCTCGGCCGCCGGTGACTTCGACATCGACGGCGGCATCACCTCGATCCAGTCGCCCCCGATCACGCTCCCGTCCACGGGCCCGCTCAACCTGTCGTTCTCGTGGTACCTGGCGCACGGCTCCAACGCCTCCAGCGCCGACTACTTCCGGGTCCGCGTGGTCGGCAGCACCACCACCACTGTCCTGAACCAGGCGGGCGCCGCATCCAACCGCAACGGCGCCTGGACCACCGCGACGGCCGGCCTGAACGCGTTCGCGGGCCAGACCGTCCGCATCCTCATCGACGCCGCCGACGCCTCGGGCGCCTCCCTGGTGGAGGCCGGCGTGGACGACATCAAGATCACCCGGTAACCGCTCGGAGGGCCGGGCCCGTCGCGGCCCGGCCCTCAGCCTCCTCACGGCCCCAACTCCGCGGCCCCGGCCCACGACGCCCCCGATCAGGCGCGCTCACCCGTCCGGCCGGTAGGCAGCACTCCCCGATCAGGCGCGCTCACCCCGTCCGGTCAGTACGCAGCACTCCCGGATCAGGCGGCCTCAGCAGTCCGGTCAGTACGCAGCGCCGCCATGACCTTCTCCGGCTCATCGGCGAAGAACCGGATCGACGTGGCCTCCCCCCGGCTGCCGAACGGGCGCACGAAGGCGACCGGCTCGGTCAGCTCGACCGTCATGTTCGTCTGCGAGGAGACCGCCACGCTGAGCCGCCCGTCCTTGACGGCGACCATGCTGCTCTCGTTGTAGTTACGACTGGTCCGCACGGCGGCGATCCGCTCGACCGGTACGCGTACGTCGAGGTACACGCCGAACCGGATGCGCAACTCGTCCGAGGTGATGACGTGCGGCCTGGTGGCGCAGGCGGCGGCCAGCATGACCCCGAACAGGAGCCCGTACACGTCGCCGATCAGCACCGTGAACCGCAGCCACGGCGGCACGTCGAGCGCGACCAGCAGCAGATCGACCACCACGGTCTCGACCGCCATCGCGAACAGCATCAGCGACAGCATGAACGTCTGCGCCTTCGCGTACGTCACGACGGTCGCCCCCGCCGGCACGCCATGACGCCGCCGGACGATCCACTGCCCGATGGCCAGCAGACCTTTCAGCTCGAACACCACGATCCGCAGCGCGGCCCTGACCATCGTTCCCCCACTCTCGGCTCTCTCGGCGCGGTCGCCCCCGATTAGATACGTTGACGTCGCGTCAAGGTCAAGCCGAGAGGTCGAGGTCAGGCGCCCGGGGCGGCGACGGCGTCGGGTGGGAGGCGGTGGGAGAGGCGCAGGAGGGTGAGGCTCGCCAGCGCGAGCAGGACGGTGAGCGTGCCCCACAGCAGCCAGGGCGCGGCGCCCAGCAGGGCCGAGAAGGCGGCCGGGGCGACGACGTTGCCGATGGCCCAGGTCTGCTGGTGGGTCGCCAGGTAGCGGCCGCGGAGGGCGGGCGGTGCCGCTGCCGCGGCCAGGGCCCACGAGGGGGTGGCGTGCATCAGCTCGCCCGCCGTGAAGAGGAGGGTGGCCGCCACCATGGCGATGACGCGCGACGGCCCGGGAGGAAAGGCGGCCGCGGCGGCGTACGCGACGCACGACACGATCAGGACCGCCCCGCCGAGGGCCATGGCGTGGGTACGGCGGGCGGCGCGCTGGCGTCGCCGGACCGCGAGCTGGCCCACCGCCACCAGGATCGTGTTGAGCGTGTACAGCAGGCCCAGCAGCCAGGCGGGGGCGCCGAGCACCGTGACGGCGTACACCGGCAGCGCCACCGGAAGGACCAGGCGCGTCAGCGTGAACGCCTGCTCGGCCGCCACCAGCCCGAGGAACGGCCGGTCCGCCAGCACCCGCCGGTATCCACCTCGCTCCGTGGGCGCCGGTTCCACCGGTGCGCGCCGCCCCGACAGGACCAGGCACACGGTGGCCACGACGAAGCTGGCCGCGTTGACCGACGCGATGAGCACGAAGCCGGTCGTGCCGCCCAGCGACACCACCCCCGCCGACAGCAGCCCGCCCAGGCCGAACGCGACGTTCCTGGCGGTCGACATCAGCGCGTACAGCCGGTCCCGGTCCGCGCCCGTGGCCAGGACCGAGATGTAGCCGCCGGAGGCGGGATAGTAGGCCCGATCTCCGAACGCGACCACCGCGGCGACGACGATCAGCGCCGCGAAGCCGTCCACGAACGGGTACGCGGCGAAGCCCAGCCCGCGCAGCACGTACGTGCCCATCAGCACCCGCCGTGCGTCGAACCGGTCGATGAGCACGCCTGCCACCGGATTGGCGGCCAGCCCCACCGCGGCCGCGGCCGTCACCCCCAGCCCGACCACCGTCATGGGCAGACCGGTGACCCTGTGGATGAACAGCAAGGTGAGCGGGTAGTACAGGCCGCTGCCCAGGGCGTCCACGAACATCCCGACGAGAAACGGCCGCACGCCCGACTGGCGCTGCGTGGAGTCGATCGACATGAGCAGGAGTATCAGCACACGTGGGGGCCGTCCCGGATCGGTCACCGGTCCTAGCCGTTCTACGCCGATGGACCTAGCCCGCGGTCGGCGCCGCGACGGACGTGCCCTCCCTGGAGCCTTGCATGCATGTTCGTCCGATCCACGTAAAAGGCCAGGTCAGGAACCGTACGACACGCTCTTTTGGTGAATGGGGCCTATCGCCCGCGGGTATCGCTCGCATGCATCTCCGGCAACACCACCATGCCTGAAAGGGAATCAGATGACCACGACCGCAGAGCGTACCGAGACGTCTGAGCGCGACACCGAGGAGCGGGAGGCGTTCGAGTCGCTGATGTTCGCCGCACTCGCGGCCCGCCGCGAGGAGACCACCGAGATGGGCATCGAGCACCCGCTTCTCCTCGCCATGCTCATGCGCCGCCGTAAGGAAGGCGGAACGAGCATGATCGAACACCCCCTCATGCTCGCCATGCTCATGCGCCGCCGCACCGAAGGCGGCGAAGAATCCGGCATCGAACACCCCCTCCTCCTCGCCATGCTCATGCGCCGCCGCAAGGAAGGCGGAACGAGCATGATCGAACACCCCCTCATGCTCGCCATGCTCATGCGCCGCCGCACCGAAGGCGGCGAAGAATCCGGCATCGAACACCCCCTCCTCCTCGCCGCGCTCATGCGCCGCCGCAAGGAGAGCGGGATGAACATCTTCGAACACCCCCTCATGCTCGCCGCGCTCATGCGCCGCCGCACCGAAGGCGGCGAGGAAACCGGCATCGAACACCCGCTGATGCTGGCCGCCCTTGCGTCCCGATAACCGCGCCCGCTGGACCGCAAGGAAGAACGCCGTCTCCTGGTTTCCCGGCAAGGGGAACCGGGAGGCGGCTCACACCGACCGTAAAGGAGCACCTCATGGCGCCGGAGCAAACCGGTAACTCATCCGAGCACAACCCTCTGGAGTCCATGATCGACGACCTCATCCGCGACATCCTCAGCGAGTCCGGCCAGACCACCAAGGCCCGCGCCCGCGGCGTGGACCCCATGGCGAGCCTGATCGAATCGGCCCTGTCGTCGACCTCGCGTACGGCGTCGAAGGCCTCGCCGATGGAGAGGCTCCTGCTCACGCAGGTGTTGTCGTCCGCGTTGGCGGACGCCCTCGCGCCCGCGCTGGCGGAAGTCCTGGCACCCGAGATCATGAAGTCTCTGGAGCACCATCTGTCTCCCGGCCCGACCGGCGGCATGGCTTCGACGCGCAGCCCCGCCAAAGGAGGAGCGGCGAGCAGAAGAAAGACGTGAATCTCCGGCCGCGGCGACAGGGCCCGGCCGCCGTCCGGCAGCGGTCCGGCGACGGCGGCCGGGCCCTGCTGTCTGACGGACCGCAGCACGCGCCCGAAATCAGGGCCCAGGCGGCTTATGTCGCGTGCTGATCAGGTGGAATCATCGGCCCATGAACGCTGACGTCATCGTCGTCGGGGCCGGGCTGGCCGGCCTGGTGGCGACCTGCGAACTGACCTCCCGGGGCAAGAAGGTCGCCGTGGTCGACCAGGAGAACGCGGCCAACCTGGGCGGCCAGGCCTTCTGGTCGTTCGGGGGCCTGTTCCTCGTCGACTCCCCGCAGCAGCGGCGGATGGGGGTGAAGGACTCCTTCGAGCTGGCCTGGAACGACTGGCAGGGCAGCGCCCAGTTCGACCGCCTGGAGGACGAGGACTCCTGGGCCGTGCGGTGGGCGCGGGCCTACGTCGAGTTCGCCGCCGGGGAGAAGCGGGCCTGGCTCGACGGCCTGGGCCTCAGGTTCCTGCCCACGGTCGGCTGGGCGGAGCGGGGCGACCTGCGCGCGGACGGTCACGGCAACTCCGTGCCGCGCTTCCACGTCACCTGGGGGACGGGGCCGGGCGTGCTGAAGCCGTTCGTCCGCATGGTCCGGCAGGCGGCCGACAGCGGGCTGGTCACCTTCCACCACCGCCACCAGGTGGACGAGCTGATCGTCAGCGGCGGAGCCGTACAAGGAGTGCGTGGCACGCTGCTGGCCGAGGACGACTCGCCGCGAGGAGTGGCCTCCAACCGCGACAGGATCGGCGAGTTCGAGCTGACGGCACCGGCGGTGATCGTCACCAGCGGCGGCATCGGCGCCAACCACGATCTGGTGCGCCGCTACTGGCCGGAGCGGATGGGCAGCGCGCCGGAGAGCATGGTCACGGGCGTGCCGGCGTACGTGGACGGCCGGATGCTCGACATCAGCGCCGAGGCCGGGGTGCGGCTGGTCAACCGCGACCGCATGTGGCACTACACGGAGGGCCTGCGCAACTGGGACCCGATCTGGCCGGGCCACGGCATCCGGATCCTGCCCGGCCCCTCCTCCATGTGGTTCGACGCGCTGGGACGGCGGCTGCCCGACCCCTGCCTGCCCGGCTACGACACGCTGGGCACGCTGCGGCACCTGCGTGGCACCGGCCACGACCACTCCTGGTTCGTGCTCACCCAGAAGATCATCGAGAAGGAGTTCGCCCTGTCGGGCTCCGAGCAGAACCCCGACATCACCGGCAACGACCGCAAGGCGTTCCTCCGGGAGCGCCTCCTCGGGAAGGGCGCCCCGGCCCCGGTGGATGCGTTCATGCGCAACGGCGCCGACTTCGTCGTGGCCGGCAGCTTGGACGAGTTGGTCGCCAAGATGAACCAGCAGACGCTCGAACCCCTGCTCGACGCCGACCTGATGCGCCGCCAGATCGAGGCCCGCGACCTGCAGGTGGCCAACCCGTTCAGCAAGGACTCCCAGATCCAGGGCATCCGCAACGCCCGCCGCTACCTCGGAGACAAGCTGGGCCGCACCGTCGCCCCGCACCGGATCCTCGATCCCGCCGCCGGGCCGCTGATCGGGGTCATGCTCCACGTGCTCACGCGCAAGACGCTGGGCGGCATCCAGACCGACCTCGACTCCCGCGCCCTGGGGCCGTCGGGCGAGCCCGTCGACGGCCTGTTCGCGGCGGGCGAGATCGCGGGCTTCGGCGGTGGCGGCGTCCACGGCTACAACGCCCTCGAAGGCACCTTCCTCGGCGGCTGCCTCTTCTCCGGCCGCCAGGCCGGCCGCGCCGCGGCCCGCTGACCTATTTCCTCAGATGGCCGCGGCTCGCTGATCCATTTCCCAGATGGCCGCGGCCCGCTTGACCTATTTCCACAGATAGTCGTGACGCGGCGAGGCCCGGCCGACGAGGACGCCGCCGTCGCGGACCTGCCATTCCTGCTGCCCCTCGACCTCGTGGAACACGAGGAAGAGGCCACAGACGCCGTCACCGTCCGCGTCCGCGGGCAGGGCGGCGATCCGGCGGATCCGCGCGAGAACCTCGTCGGCCTCGCTCTCGCGGACGGCGCGCGCGTAGCAGGCGGCATCGAGCCAGCCCCCTTCGGGGAAGGCCCAGCCCTCCGTCTCGCCCTGCCGGATGATCCGCTCCGCTTCGGATCGCTGCCCCGAGAACTCCAGCCAGCCGCGTATGTAGACCAACGTGCTCATAACGACATGATGTCTTGCGGGAAGTCGAGACCATTTGTCGGAATCAGCTGCGGCTGTTACCACTCCGAAGGCAGACTGTTGCCGCGGCCATCACGAGCCTTCCTTCGTTCTCTGACGAGAGCCCGCGGAGGAGGCCGGGGTGGCCGTCACCATTTCCGGCTGATCATTACGTCTGGCTCAGCAACCGGGCCTCCAGCTCCGGGGCGAGGCCGACGCTCGGGCGGTCCGGGCGCATCGGGGGCCGGCCTCCGATGCTCCGCAGCCACTCCCACGTGTCGGCCACCGTCTCCTCCAGCGGGCGGCACCGCAGCCCCGCCGCCACCGCCTTGGACACGTCGGCCCCGTGCATGAAGTCGTAGTCCTCGCCCACCAGCCAGATCGGCAGGTCCATCCACGGTCGCACGCCCGCCGCCAGGATCTGCTCGGCCGCCAGCCAGCGCAGCTCGGCGTCTGATCCGGTCACCTTGACGCAGGTCTCCAGGAGCTGCCTCATCGTCGCGAATCCCGGCGGGCTCACCACGTCATAGGCCCCGCCGAGCCCGCGCTCGGCCGCCGCCAGGCACCAGACGGCCAGGTCGCGGGTGTCGATGTACTGCAGGCCGAGGTCGCGCGGCTCCGGGGCGAGCACCGGGCCGCCGCGGGCGATCCGGCTCAGCCACCAGGGCAGGCGTCCGATGTTCTCGTACGGGCCCAGGATCAGGCCCGCGCGGGCCAGCAGCGCCCGGTCCCCGAACGCCGCGACCGCCCCGAGCTCCGCCCCCGCCTTGTCCTTGGCGTAGTCGCCGTCGGCGTCGTCCGCCGCGACTTCCACGACCGGGGCGCTCTCGTCCGCGGCGAACGGCACCGGCGGCGCGTACACCGACCGGCTGGACACGTAGACGTAATGGCCGGCCCGGCCGGCCAGGAGCGACGCGGCCGCACCGACCGCGGACCGCGCCCACGACCAGGTGTCGACCACCACGTCCCACTCCCCGCGCTCCAGCGCCGCCAGCCCGCCGGGGGCCGTCCGGTCGCCGCGCAGCGCGGTCACGCCGGCCCGCGGCTCGTGGGTGCCGCGGTTGAACGTCGTCACCTCCCAGCCCAGCGCCACCGCCTCGTCGACGAAAGCCCGCCCCACGAACTCCGTGCCGCCCAGCACCAAAAGTTTCATGGCATCCAACATGGCCTGCCGGGATCCAGGGCGGTAGGTGTGCACGCCCTCAGCGGAATCGCCACCAGCGAAAGCCCAGGTTGTGCCGGTGGCCTCGGCCGTGCGCGGGTAAATGTCACAGACAGTGATGCCGTTGGGACGGAATGGGGATGGTGAGACGGCTGTTTCCACGCTCGATCCGCGCACGCCTGACCATGGTCGCGACCTTGATCGCGGCCCTGGTCTTCATCGCGACCGCCGCCATCACGCTCGCCACCGTGCCCGACAACCTGCGGAACATGGTCCAGACGAGGGTCGAGGTGGCCGTACGGCGGGTCGCCGCCGAGGCGCGCACGGGAAACCTCCCCAGGGTGCTGGAGGCGCCGTCACGCGTTCACTTCCTCCAGGTGGTCTCGGCGGACGGCAGGCTGCTCGCGAGCAGCCCCGGACTGGCCCAGAGCCTGCGGCTGCCGGATCTCAAGCCCACCTGGCCCAACGCCGTCCGCTTCGCCGAGCGCACCGTGTCCCGCAGCCCCGACGAGCCCGAGACCCACTACCTCGTCATGGCCCTGGCGGCGCTCACCCCTCTGGGCCCTGTGACGGTCTACGGGGCGTCCTCGCTGGCCGACGTGGACCGAGCCCTCAAATGGATATATGTCCTGGTATTCATTGGCACTCCGCTCATCCTGGTGAGCGTGGCGGGCATCACCTGGATCACGGTCGGGTCCGCGTTGCGCCCCGTGGAACGCATCCGTGCGGAAATGGCCGAGATCACCGGCCAGGACCTCAGCAGGCGCGTGCCCGTCCCCGACACCGGCGACGAGATCAGCGACCTGGCCACCACCACCAACGACACCCTCGACCGCCTCGAACGCTCCGCCGAGACCCAGCGCCGCTTCGTCGCCGACGCCTCCCACGAGCTCCGCAGCCCCATCTCGGCCCTGCGCGCCCAGCTGGAGCTGGCCAACGCCTACCCCGACGAGACGGACTGGCAGGCCACCGGCGAGCAGGCGCTGGCCGCCGCCGACCGCCTGACCGGCATCATCGACGAACTGCTGATGCTGGCCCGGCTGGACGCCGGCGCGGTCGGCGAGCGCCGCGTGGTGGACCTGGTCCGCGTGGCCGAGGACCAGATCCGCCGCCGCGCGGGCAGCCGGGTGCGCATCCTCCCCGACCTGTGCGCCTCGGCGCCGGTCCACGGCTCGCCCATGCAGCTCGACCGCCTGCTGACCAACCTGCTCGACAACGCCACCCGGCACGCCGCCACCCGCATCGACCTGGAAGTGGCCGTGGAGGACGACAAAGTGATCGTCACGGTCACCGACGACGGCGACGGCATCCCGCCCCAGGACCGGGAACGCGTCTTCGAACGCTTCACCCGCCTGGCCCCCGCCAGGGCCAAGGACAAGGGCGGCAGCGGCCTCGGCCTGGCCCTGTCACGCGACATCGCCGCGGCCCACTGCGGCACCCTCACCCTCGCCGACCACTCCCCCGGGGCCCGCTTCGTGGTCACCCTCCCCCTTTACGGGGAGCCCTGATCGGACCCGGTCTGTCGTAGGCTCGCGCCCATGGATCTGCGCCAGCTCGCCGCCGAGATCGAACCCATTTCCAGCCGGTACGCGGACAAGCTCGGGATCGAGCGCGACGACACCTGGTTCCTGCTCAAGCTCCAGGAGGAGATCGGCGAGCTGACCCAGGCGTTCCTCATGCGCTCGGGCCGGGCCAGGACCAAGGGACGCACGGCGGACGAGCTGGACGCGGGCTTCCGGGAGGAGCTGGCCGACGTGCTGTGCCACGTGGTCCTCATGGCCCACCATCACGGGGTGGACCTGGAGGAGGAGGTGGCGCGTAAGTGGCTGGCGTGGAAGGTCTGACGGGGGCGCCGTCGCGGCGGCCGGCCCCGTGCGGGTCAGCGGGCGTCACCCTGGAGGCCGCCCGCCACGTGCGGCGGGTGGTGCGGGCCGTGCTTTGCCGTACGGGATGAAAAAGCGCCACGGACGGCGGGAAGGGCCCCGAGCGAAGAGCGCCACGTGCGGCGGGAAAAGGGCGGCCCGCCCGAGGAGGAGACGGGCGGGCCGGAGGGAAAGAGGCGTCAGTCGACGGCGGTGATCCGGTTGATGGCCGGCGGGGCGATGGGGTTGTCCTTGCCGAGGTGGTCGACGAAGGCGTCGATGTCCAGCGGCCCGCTCCACAGGTCGGTGCCGTCCTTGAAGGCGGCGAACGCGTCACCGCCGCCCACGAGGAAGTTGTTCGCGGCGACCCGGATCGACTGCGTGTCCGTCACCGGCACCCCGTCGATCTTCATGTCCGACACCTTGGAGCCCCAGGCGGCGCTCCGGCTGTAGGTGTAGGTGAAGTTCGACGACGGCTGCAGGATCTTGGTGAACGGCTGGTTGTTGGGTCCGCCGGTGAACTGCTGCTCGAGCACCGTCTTGAGCTGGGCGCCCGTCAGCGTGACGACCTGCATGAGGTTGTTGAACGGCTGCACGGTGAACGCCTCGCCGTAGGTGACGACGCCGTCGCCCTCGTTCGCCGGGGACGTCGCGTACGTCAGGGACGCCCGCACCCCGCCCGGGTTCATCAGGGCGATCTGGGCGTTGCCGCCGGTCTTCGTGGCGGCCAGCTGGCCGTCGGCGATGAGGTCGCCGAGCGCGGACTCGCCGGAGGGCGCGGCCGTGTTGGTGATGTCGGCGGTGATCTTGCCGACGGGCTTGTTCGCGACGGGCGCGACGCGGTCCTTCCACGTCTGCACGAACGCCGAAATTTCGGGATCGGGGGTGACCGTCCGGGTCACGACGTGGTTGTCGGCGACGACCGAGGCGCGGTCGATGTCCCGCGTCTTGACGTTCACGTTCAGGTCGACCTGCGTGATGACCCGCCCGAACGAGCCGCCCTGCGAGTAGACGCGGTCGTTGCCCGCCGGGTCCTTGACCTTGCACAGGTACGCCTGGTGGGAGTGCCCGCTGAGCACGATGTCGACCTCCGGGTCCACCTGCGTGGCGATGCGGTTGCCCGCCCCCGGGATGGCGCTGCACGCGTCGGGCGACTGGCCCGCGTTCACCTGGTCGCCTTCGTGCACCAGCACGACCTGCGCCTTCACCCCGACGAGCTTGAGCAGCTTCGAGGCGACGTTCGCGGCCTTCACCTCGTCCACGAACTTGAGGTCCTTGATCCCCTCGGCCGTGACGATGTTCGGCGTGGTCTGGGTGACGAGGCCGATGAAGCCGATCGGCACGCCGTTCATCCACTTGATGCTGACCGGCGGCAGCGCGGGCACGCCCCAGTCCGACAGGACCTGCTTGACCTGCGGCGAGGTCGAACCGCCGAGGGCGGCGAGCGCGTCGGTCTTCTCGTTGGCGTTCTTGAACAGGACGTTCGCGCCCACGTAGTCGAACTGCGCGCCCTTCCACGGGCCGGCGGGCGAGCAGCCGTCCACCGGGTGGCAGCCGCCCCTCATGATGCGCCGCAGCTCGGTGTAGCCCTCGTCGAACTCGTGGTTGCCCACCGCGGCCACCTTGAGCCCCAGCTTGCCCATGAACTCGACCGACGGCTCGTCGTGGTAGGCCGCCGAGATCAGCGGCGTCGCCCCGATGAGGTCGCCCTGGGCCACGGCGATGGTGTTCTTATCGGCCAGCGCCTTCATGTGCGTGGCGACGTACGCGGCGCCACCGGCGTCCACGGTCTGGCCGTTCTCGTCCACCATGCGACCCGAGGATCCGGTGGGGGGTTCGAGGTTGCCGTGGAAGTCGTTGAGCGCGAGCAGCCGTACGGGCACCGTACGAGGGGCTTTGCTCGCGTCCGCCGGGAGCGTGGCGAGCATGACCGCACCCGAGGCGACGGCTCCGGCCAGCGCCAGCCGGAGGAAGGAACGAGACGTCATGGCCCAAGACGTTACGTCGGGAATCTATGCAGCCAATGGCGCAAAGGTAACGATTTGCCAGGTTGTCACATGGCGTTATTTGCCAGTCATGCGCCTAGAGTTCGTTCTGTGAGCGTACGAGGGAGATTGGCACCGCGTGATCGCTCACAGCGAAGGAGGGCTCTGTGGGCGAGCATGTGAAGGTCAGGGAACGGCTCGATGACACCGAGGTCGCCGCGGTGCTCGGCCTGGTGGAGGCGGCGACGGAGACCGACGGCGTCCGCCCGCTCAACGAGCACGTGATGCTCCATCTCCGCTACGGCGGCGACCCGCAGGCCCGATCCCTCCTCCTGGAGGCGGACGGCACGCTCGTGGGCTACGCCCACATCGACCCGACGGACGAGGTCGAGGGCCCGAGCGCCGAGCTCGTCATCCACCCCGCCCACCGCCGTCAGGGCCACGGCGCGCGCCTGCTGAGCGCCGTCGTGGAGCTGGCGGACGGGCGGCCGCGCCTGTGGGCGCACGGCGACCACGAGGGCGCCGGGGCGCTGGCGGCCGCGTTCGGCTTCGAGCGGGTGCGCTCGCTCTGGCAGATGCGCCGCTCCCTCTTCGCCCCTCTTGAGGCTTCCGCCCTGCCCGACGGGGTGCTGCTGCGCACGTTCGTACCGGGTCAGGACGAGGAGGCCTGGCTCAAGGTCAACGCCGCCGCCTTCGCCCACCACCCCGAGCAGGGCGCCTGGACGATGGACGACCTGCTCCGCCGCGAGCAGGAGCCCTGGTTCGACCCGGAGGGGTTCTTCCTGGCCTTCCGCGGCGACCGGCTGGCCGGCTTCCACTGGACGAAGATCCACGGCTCCTCGTCCCACGGCCACGAGCCCCTGGGAGAGGTGTACGTCGTGGGCGTCGACCCCACGCAGCAGGGCACCGGCCTGGGCAAGACGCTCACCCTGGCCGGGCTGTGCCACCTGCGCTCGCGCGGCCTCGCCCAGGCGATGCTGTACGTGGACGAGGCCAACACGGCGGCGATCAGGTTGTACGAGTCCCTCGGCTTCAACCGCTGGGACGTGGACGTGATGTACGCCCCCTCCGGGGAGGCGGCTACTCCACCACCGCGTGAAGGATGAAGTAGGAGACGGCGGCCACCAGGGCGGCGGCCGGGATGGTCAGGATCCAGGCGGTCACGATGTTCCCGGCGATCCCCCACCGCACGGCGCTGAGCCGCTTGGTGGCCCCCACACCCATGATCGCCGTGGTGATCGTGTGGGTGGTGGAGATGGGTGCCCCGAACCCGATGGCCGCCCCGTACAGGACCGTCGCCGCCGCCGACTCTGCGGCGAAGCCCTGGGGCGGGTCGAGCGCGATGATGCGCCGGCCCAGCGTACGCATGATGCGCCAGCCGCCCGCGTACGTCCCCAGCGAGATCGCCCCGGCGGCGGCCAGGATGACCCACTGCGGGATGGGGTCTGACGGGTTGGCGAACCCGCCCACGGTGAGCGCCAGGAAGATGACACCCATGGTCTTCTGCGCGTCCTGCAGCCCGTGCCCGAGCGCCATGGCGGCGGCCGAGACGGTCTGCGCGTAGCGGAAGCCGCGGTTGGTCTTGCCCGGCTGGCTGTTGCGGAAGATCCAGTAAATTGCGATCATGATCAAGGCCGCCAGGGTGAACCCGATCAGCGGCGACAGCACCATCGGGACGACGACCTTCTCGACCACGCCGTCCCAGTGCACCACGCTGGCCGAGGCCAGGGCGGAGCCGACCAGGCCGCCGATGAGCGCGTGACTGGAGGAGGAGGGCAGGCCGAAGTACCAGGTGATCAGGTTCCAGGAGATCGCACCGATGAGCGCCGAAGCCACCACGACCAGTCCATGGGGGCCGTCCGGAGCGTCGATGATCCCCTTGCCGACCGTCTGCGCGACCTGGGTGCCCAGGTGGGCGCCGATGAAGTTCATGGCCGCGGCCATGAACAGCGCGGCCCTGGGGGTCAGGGCCCGGGTCGAGACGGAGGTTGCGATGGCGTTCGCCGCGTCATGGAACCCGTTGGTGTAGTCGAAGACCAAAGAGATGACGACCACGCCGATGACGAGGGCGAGCGTGAGGTCCATTACTGGGCCTAGCTTTCCTTGACCGCGATCGACTCGACGGTGTTGGCCACGTGCTCGAAGGCGTCGGCCGCCTCTTCGAGGGCGTCGACGACCTCCTTCATCTTCATGACGGTGAGCGCGTCGTACTCGCCGCTGAACAGCTTGGCCAGCAGCCTCCGATAGACCTGGTCACCCTGGTTCTCCAGGCGGTTGACCTCGATCCAGTACTCGTTGAGGTTCTTCATGGACCGCAGCCGCGGCATCGCCTCGGCCGTCAGCTCGGCGGCCCGCTCCAGCACCTCTACCTGCCTGACCACGTCCTTCGGGAGGTGGTCGATCTGGTACAGGACGATGAGGTCGGAGGCCGCCTCCATGGCGTCCATCACGTCGTCGAGGTTGGACGCGAGTCGGTAGATGTCCTCACGGTCGAACGGAGTGATAAAGCTCTCATTGAGCCGGTTCATGATCGCATGGGTGCGTTCGTCCCCGGCGTGCTCGCAAGCACGCATCTTCTCGGCCAGGGCCTCCCTGTCCGATCCGTCACTGATGATCTCTACCAGCAAGCGGGATGCGGTGACCAGGTTGTTCGCGGAGTCTGCGAACAGGTCGTAGTAGCTGTCCTCACGTGGCGTGAGACGCAGGCGCACGTCGTTCTCCAGATGTGCGGGGATGGTCCGTGGAAAGGGTACGGGCTACCAGGCGAAATGCGAACTTCATGTCCCCTTCTCCTACTGGTTACCCTGCGTATGTTGTGCAACACCCGGGACAGAGGCTACTTTGGTGCCTTTTTTGTCACCTTACCGGGGGACCGATATCAAACCTTGGTTCGATGGAAGTCCCGGAACGACCTCGACGGCGTCGGTCCCCGCTGGCCCTGGTACCGCGACCCGTACTTCGCGGACCCGTACGGATGCTCGGCGGGCGAACTGAGCCGGAACACACACAACTGCCCGATCTTCATCCCCGGCCACAGCTTGATCGGCAACGTGGCCACGTTCGACAGCTCCAGCGTGACATGCCCGCTGAACCCCGGATCGATGAACCCCGCGGTCGAATGCGTCAGCAACCCGAGCCGCCCCAGCGAACTCTTCCCCTCCAGCCGCGACGCCAGATCATCCGGCAGCGTCACCACCTCATAGGTGGAGGCCAGCACGAACTCCCCCGGATGCAGGATGAACGGCTCATCCCCATCGGGCTCGACCATCCGCGTCAGATCCGGCTGCTCCACCGAGGGGTCGATGTGCGGGTAGCGGTGGTTCTCGAACACCCGGAAGAACCGGTCCAGCCGTACGTCGATGCTGGAGGGCTGGATCATCTCCGGGTGGAACGGATCAAGCCCGAGCCGGCCGGCTTCGATCTCGGCAAGGATGTCGCGGTCAGATAGCAGCACGGTGAGCAACCTACCGCCCGATCGGAAACTCTGTGGGGTCGGGATTGCTGTTGTACGCCAAGTTTCCGCTACAGTGGGGGACGCGGCTTCGGGTCGCACGCGGGTGTAGTTCAATGGCAGAACATCAGCTTCCCAAGCTGACAGCGCGGGTTCGATTCCCGTCACCCGCTCTCACTATGAAAAGCCAGGTCAGGGATGGTTTCCCGACCTGGCTTTGATCGTTTTCAGAGCGGTTTTCGATCTTCCGTGCCCGTTACGTGCCCGTTACGTTTGGATCTTGCTCGTCAGGCTTGGGCTCTTCCGGCTTCAGGGCCTCCTCGGCGAGCTTGCCGAGAGCGTCTGCGATGGCCCTGTCACGCTCCATGGCGGTGTGCTGGTAGATCAGCGCGGCTCGCGTGGACGAGTGGCCCATACGGGTCATGAGGTCCCGGAGGGTCGCGCCGGACTGGGCAGCGAGGGTGTTTCCGGTGTGGCGGAGATCATGGAAGTGAAATCCGCCGAGCTTCGCCTTCTTGAGCGCCGCCGCCCAGACACGGGTGAAGTTCGCGCGCCGAAGTTTGGCACCCTTGGGCCCGACGAAGACGTGCCCATGCTCACCCTGTTCCGCGTACGTTTCCATGTGCGTGCGGAGGTCCGGGAGCAGCGTCGCCGGAATGCTGACGATGCGCTTGCCCGCCTCCGACTTGGGCGGCCCGATGGTCACCGAGCCGTCCTTGAGTTCGGTCGTGGTCCCAACGACACGGATCGTGCCTGCCTCCAGGTCCACGTTCCTCCGCTGGAGCGCCGCCAGTTCGCCCCACCGCAGGCTCCCGAAGGTAGCGAGCAGGATCAGCATCCGAAACCGTGGATCGATGGCATCGGCCAGGACGAAGACCTGCTTCATGGTCAGCACGGGCCGCTCCGGCGAGTCCTCCTTGCCCGCCCTCTTGATCGTGCAGGGGTTGGCCTTGATCAGCCCGTCCTCCACAGCCGTGTTGAAGATGGCCTTCAGGAGCCGGTACGCCTTCGCCACGGTGACCGCCCCGACGCCGTTGTCCAGGAGCTGCTTGCGCCACTTCCTGATGTGAGCCACCTTGATCTCGCTCATGGCGCAGTTGCCGAAAGTCGGAACGAGGTGGATACGGAAAAGGCCCTCGTAGAGCTGGACCGTCTTCGGCCGCAGTCCCGGACGCTCATCGATCCACGCCCCGCCGTACTCCTTGAAGCTGACCTTCCCGAGATCCGGGTTCAGCCAGTCGCCGGCCAGCAGTTCGGCCTCTTTCTTGGTCAGCCAGACCTCCGCGTCCTTCTTGGTGGCGAAGGTGTGCGGCGCGGTGCGGTCCACGCCGTCCGGTCCTGGGTACCTGGCCTGGAATCGTCCCGACGGGAGTTTCCGAACGCGCCCGAATCGACGCTTACTCATGCCGCCCTCCATGTGCGGGTGGAAGTGGGGTGGACGAGTCCCGCCGCGATGAAGTCGTTGAGCGCGGATTCGGGGATGCGAACCTTGCGCCCTATGCGGACGAAGGCGATCCGGCGTTCTTCGATGAGACGCCGGGGGAACCGCTCGCTGGTGCTGAGCCGTTCCGCTACTTCGGCGACGGTCAGGAGGCGGTCAACGGGCCTCTTGGACCCGCCGCTCATGCCGCCCTCCCTTCAGCTGCCGAAAGATCTTGGCCGTCCGCTCTGGCTTGGAGTTCGGCCATGTGAGCGCGCCAGCGTTGCCGCTCACGAACGGACCGCAGGAGCCGTACCGCCAGCGGAGCCACGTTGGCGTCACCGGCCGGGACAGGCTTCCAGACGTAGCGGTGCGGGTCTATGGGCTCGTCGGCCTTGCCGAGGGCTTCCAGGACCCAGGTACGGCGGTCCTGTTTGTGTTCGGCCAGGGTCTTGTTCGACCACTTGCGGGAGACCAGGACGCGGCGGCCTGCGTAGCCGAGGTGTTCGGGTTTGTGAGCCTTGGACCGGCACCGGCCGGGGGCCATCCCAGCTTTGGCGCCCTTGGGCTGGACGCCGTAGCGAAGCCAGTTCGGACAGGTCGGCGAGCAGGGCTCGTAGCGCAGGGCATCGACGAAGCGGGCCGCGTGCTCCTCCTGGGCCTGGCTGTCGAGCCCGTCGCCGAGGCTCTTGGTCAGGTACTTGGACAGGTAGCGGATGCACTGGTCGGCGTCCTTGGTGCCCGCGAGCACGCCCTTGACGTCCACCTGCTCGCCGAAGCGGATCACATGCAGCGGCTCGGCGTCCTCGTCAGCGTCGAGCTCGTCGAGGGCTTCGTCCCAGGTGGGCAGGACTTCGCCGGTGTGCGGGTCAAGGTAGCCGGCCCCTTCTTGCCAGATGGGCAGGTGCTCGCCCTCGAAGCGCACCTGATCGACCGATGGCCACCACACCTGATGGTAGGTGGCCGCCGCGATCTGCTTGATCTCCGCGCGGGGTAGCGTCCCGCGGATGGCCATGTGCAGGTGTGGAGCGAGCCGCTTCTGTGGCTCCACGGTGGCGAAGTACTGCACGTCGAAGCCCGCAACGCGGCGTAGATTCTGCACGAACCGATCGACCAGCTTGGAGAAGTGCAGCGCGTCGCGAGCCGCCCGTGCGTAGTCATAGGTCTGCGGATCGACGGGAGCGCCGTCGCGTACCTTGCCGTACGAGGGCAAGGTGAGCGTGACAAACAACGAGGGCCGATAGGTCCTGCCGTCCGGGGCTTGGAAGGTCCGGCCCAGCGTGGTGTGCGCCATCTTGCGCTTGGGCAGGTCTGGAGCGTCCTCCCGCCGCCTGGTCGAGCGTGAGCGCTTGGAGGTCGCCCTGCCGAGCACGCTCCCCCGCATGCCCGCCGCGTTGATCTCCTCGTCCAGGCCCTCGATCACCGCGTCCAGGTCGGTGGTGTCGCCGCCGTCGCGTTCGGTGTCGTCGCGCTGGGCCTGGATGTCGGCGCGGAACTCAACGAGCCAGCGTTGTTCCTCGTTGGGCTCGTCCAGTGGGATCGTCGGTTCCTCGTCGAGGTGCCAGCCCTCGCGGCATTGGGCCTTGCGTAGTTGCTTGTTGCGCTTGGCACATGGCGGGCACTTGCTGTCCATCGGCGAGCCACAGGGGACGTCGATGATCTCCCACTTGCCGGTGTGGGTGTCGAGTCGCTTGAGCGGGATGGGCCGGATGCACACGCCGTGGAGCTTGGCGACCTCTTCGACGACGTCTCGCGCGAGTGGCATCGCCAGGCGTACCGCTCGGGGTACTGCACGGTCTTGCGCATGGGTCATAGGGACCTCCCTTCGTCGGTGTCGATGACGTTGAGCGCGGTCTGGCCGCACTCGCGGCACTCGACCAGGGCGCGGGCCAGGTCGAGCCAGAGGGTGTTGGGCGTGCCGCAGGACGCGCAGCGCAGCCCTTCGAGGAGGTGGGCGAGAGTCATGCGGCCTCCCCGAACTGCGCGACCATCGCGCGGATGTCGGCGTCGGAGACGTAGGCGGCGCGAACCCGGATCGGTTCGGGCGAGGTCTCCAACCGCATGTAGGCGACCCCCGCGCCCAGTTCCGGAACTGGTGAGATGCGATCAGCCAAAGCGCCTCGATCGCGTGCACCGTCGCCGAGGACCATGTCCACCTGTTCGGATTCGTCGAGTCGGAGGGCGATCTTGTCGGGGAACAGGTTGCGGATGTTCATGACCTCTTTGCGTGGGTCCTGGAGTGCGGCCATGACGCCGACGCCGACCGCGCGGCCCTGGGTGGTCAGGGTGGCCAGGGCGGCGGAGATTCGTTGCCGGAGTTGTCTGTCGGGTTGGTAGGCGGTCAGGAACGCCACTTCGTCGACGACTACCAGGACGAACGGATCTTCGATCGTCGGGACGTGGGAACGTTGAAGACCGGCGAAGCGTGCTGCCCGCTTCTGCATGACGCTGACGGCCTCGTCGAGCAGGTCGGCGCAGTCGGTTGGGTCGGCGGCGTACCGGCCTTGGAACAGCTCTCGCCCGAACGACAGCTCCATCAGCTTGGGATCCAACGCCCATATCTCGACCAGGCCCGCCCGCATGGCGGGGAGCAGCCCGCGGATCGTGTCCCACAGGAACGACCCTTTGCCGGCCCCGGTCGCGCCCGCGATCAGAATGTGGGTGCCGTGCACTTTGAGCCGGAGCGGTTGGCCATCCTCCTGCTTGCCGATCTCGACTGGCCCGATGGTCGGCTCGTCAGGCACGGGCAGCGCAGGTATCGGCGAGGCCAGTGGATCCCGGCGCGGGAAGATAAGGAGCAGTCGCCCGCCCTTGATGAGCGCGACCCGGCAAGAGGTAGTGCCGAAGCCATGGGCGAGGTTGTCGATGCGGTCGGACCAGTCCTTGACCGCCTGGCCCCGCAGCATGTGGACGGTGATCCGGTCGGCCCAGCCGTCGCACTGGACGCGGGCAAGCCGGGGCAGGTAGCTGCGACCATGGACGCGCTTGCCGAGGCCGGAGACGTCCATGACGGACTGCCAGTGACGGCGGTAGACCGACATCAGCCGCCACCAGGCCAGCAGTCGCCAGCCGACGAGGCGAGCGAATGAGGGCTGGTCGATGAAGACCCAGGAGAGCAGGCTCAGCACGACGACCCCGAACAGGGATGCCGCCAGCGGCCAGCCGTACTGGTACCAGGTGAATCCGAGGGCAGTGGGCGCGGACGTCGCCACCGGGTGCCGCCAGATCGTACGCACCAGCGCGACGACGAGGCGCCACCCGTAGATGACGAGTGTGGCCAGGGCAGGTGTCCGCACGACAGCCGGTTGGAACACGACTGCGGTGTCTGGGGTGGTGGTGACGAGATTGCGCGCCTCGTCACCAGGAAGCCTCTTGAACATTAGGCTGTAGACCTCTCGTGATTCGCGTCAGGGGAGATGAGGGGCCGCCGGAAGGACCAGTTCCAGCGGCCCCGCTTGCTTGTCAGGCCGCCGCCTGCTGTTCGGCGTGGAGGCGCTCGCAGTCGGCGAGGAAGGCCGCCGCCGCGTCGAGCAACTGGCGGGCGAAGGTGATGTGCTCGTTGGTGATCTCGGCGTTGTTCGTGGTGCCGATGGTCACGTCCGCGACGCCGTGGGTGATGTTGATGAAGGCGTGAGAGTTGTCTTTGGCTGGGAAGTACTTCACTTCGGCCAGGGCGTCCGGGTAGATCGAGACCCCGATGTGGGTCTCGACGTCGGGTTGGACGCGGATGACGGTGTAGCTGTAGCCGGCGTTCATGCTGCGACCTCCTTGCTGTTGTTGGACTTGGCGTTGGTACGGGGCGCGAGCATCTGCCGCGCCTTGATCGAGTAGGCGAGCCGCCCGGACCCGTTGACGTACGGCGTGACGGTCAGTCCGTCGAACTCGACCGGCGTGAACGGCAGCCCCGCGACGGGAGCCGGGGCAACCGGCTGCGCGGGGCTGAGGATCTTGACCGCCACGGTCTTCTGAGCCGCCTTGAGCGACGGGTCGGCGTCCATGACGGGGATCTGCCAGACGAGCTCGCCCGTCTGCTTGTCCCGCGCCTGGACGAACCGGCCGTTCGTCGAAGCCTCGAAGTCCTTGACCTGCTCGACCTCCCCGACGGCGTAGCAGCCGTGCGGGAAGACCTGGGCGAACGTCACGGGGATGGGTCCCTGGATTGCCATGCCTGCCAACCTCTCTTCTTGAGCGGTCAGCCATCTTGACTGACCAAGTTGTAAGCCCATTAAGCATGACGTTCACTTGGACAGTCAAGTGCACCAAGTGGACAGGCCGAAGAAAGCTGGAACTCCGACGCGCGAAACTAGGGCGCAATAGAAATTTGGGTGATAACTCCCAAGACGGCTCTGAAAGCTCGCTTCCTGTAACCCTTGTGGGGCTCATAGCTATCTCACCTGTGTGGCTTGTCGTCTGCAGGGGAGGAGCGCACATGCCCGAGTACCAGTTCAATTCGCCCCCTGGCTGGCCGGTCCCGCCTCGCGGGTGGAAACCGCCACAGGGGTGGAAACCGGACCCGTCGTGGCCACCGGCTCCCGCGGGCTGGGAATTCTGGGTTCTGGAAGAAGTGCCGACTGCACCAACAACGAACGCACCACAGCTACCGGAACGCAAGAGCGGTGGACTCTTCGGCGGCAAGAAGCGGCTCGAAGAGGAGAACACCCAGCTACGCCAATGGGTGGAGCGATTGGGTGGGCTGGACGCCATGCGCATCGCGGCAATGACCGAGGCCCTGCACGGAGAGCACGCCGGACTGCAAACCGCTATCGACGACGCCACCCGGCGCCTTCATGAGACGGAGCGACGGGTCGTGCAGACCGAGGAGACCGTTCTGCTCCAGGAGGTGGGTGTCTACGAGTACCGGCATCCGCTGAGCGACGCGGTGGCCTATAAGGACCAACTCACGCGGGTGAAGGCTCGCATCAAGGAGATGGCCAGAGAGGGGCGAGCCGTCGTAGGCGCCACCAACTGGCAGGTGAACGGGTCTGCGGCCGAGGGACGCAAGATGGTGCGCGACTTCTCCAAGCTGATGCTGCGCGCGTACAACGCGGAGGCGGACAACTGTGTGCGTACCATGCGTCCGTACAAGCTGCAATCGGCGATCGATCGGCTGGAAAAGGTCGTGGAGACGATCGTCAAGCTGGGACGGACCATGAACATCCACGTCCACGCTGACTATCACCGAACGCGGATCCACGAACTGGAGTTGACAGCCGACTACCTGGCCAAGCAGGAGGCGGAGAAAGAACTCATCCGGGCGCAGCGCGAGCAGCAGCGTGAGGAGGAGGCCGCGCGCCGCGAGTTCGAGCGTGAGAAGACGCGCCTGCGCAAGGAGGAGGCACACTACCGGTCGGCACTGGCCAAGCTGCTGAAGAACGGTGCCGCGTCCGCGGAGAGCGTGGACGAGTTGAAGGCCAAGCTGGAGGAGATCGGTGCGGCGGTCGCCGACGTAGAGGCGCGCGAGGCGAACACCAGGGCTGGGTACGTGTACGTCATCTCCAACATCGGGGCGTTCGGGGAGAACGTCGTGAAGATCGGCATGACCCGCCGGCTGGAGCCTGAAGACCGCGTGCGTGAACTGGGTGACGCATCAGTGCCGTTCAGGTTCGACACGCATGCGCTGATCTTCAGTGAGGATGCGGTGGGACTGGAGTCGCGACTGCACGCAGAGTTGAGCGATCGCCGACTCAACAAGGTGAACCTGCGGCGAGAGTTCTTCCACGCCACTCCGGCCGAGGTGCGCGACCTACTCCAGAAGATCGCTGGTCAACACCTTCTGGAGTACCGCGACACAGCCGAAGCCCTGGAGTGGCGGCAGTCGGCCGGAGCGACTGAAACCGCCTCGTAGCTCCATCTGGGTCAGCGAATGGGGTACGCGTCCTCCAATTCGTGGCGGTCTCCAGGCAGTACGGACTCGACGACGACCCATGGCTTTCCAGTGGCATCGCAGGCCACCGCGTAGACGGTCAGCAGCGCAGCCGAGCTCTTGACGCCGAGGAGGCCGCACTCCTCCTTGGTCGGATTGCGCGCGGTGATGTGCTCGATGATGTGATCAAGCGAAGCGCCGGCCGCGCTCTCGACGTAACGTCGAACCCCCTGTTTCAACTCCTCCAGCTCGGCGAGCGCCGTTCCCTGTGCGACCTCAACCGGAAGCCACGTCGAAGAGATCTCGGTTGGCTCGCTGTCGTGCTCGACCAGCGTCCGCCGCAGCATGACCGGCGACTTGGGCTTGATCCCGAGATAAGCGGCGGCCCTGTTCGGTGCGGGGACCTCTCCAGCCGAGAGCAGCCGACTGGAGACCTGGGCCTCTTTCCGGTCGAGGAGTTCCCGCCCGGCTCGTACCTGTTGCCCCGTCGGGATCGCAGGGCGACCGCGCACGAACCGGCCTTTGCCCTGGTGGGTGACGATCCAGCCCTGATCCCGGAGGACGCCGAGCGCCTTGACGACGGTCGGCCGCGCCATGGCGAATTCGGCCATGAGCTGGTGTTCGCTCGGCAGCGGGGAGCCGGGCGGATACTCGCCCGAGTCGATGCGCCGCTCAAGTTCCGCGATCAGCTGCGCGTACTTCGGAGGCGTGTACTCAAATGACATCAGGGCTCCACATTCAACATGCCTGTCTAGCCAAGCAGGCTATCAGCGCATGCTGCTTAGGCAACCCCTTCTTCCGACAGATAGACGTACCCCAAAGAGCGACGGCGCGGCCCCGTTTCAGGGAACCGCGCCGTCGAACCGACCTACACCGCCTGACCTTCAAGCAAGGCGGCCCAGACCTCCGCAGCCTCCTTGAAGGACCACCGGTAGGTCTCGAAGACCGACTCCCCGTTGTCGTCATATTCCGTCCGGCGGATGTACGACTGACCGGCCGCACGGCACAGCTCGTAGACGATCGTCCGGCAGTGGCACGACCAGGCCACCACCCGGGCACGCTCCTCCGCTTTGGACGGCTTGCGCCAGGCCAACTGCATGTGCCCCTCCTGAACCCCTTCGACGTGTGGACTCATGCAGTCCGTGATGATCTCCACTACGACACCCGCCTCCTTCCGACACCCGAGCACTCGAAGCAGTCCACCCGCACAAGCTCGACCGCCGTCCCGTCGAGACGACGCAGCGCATCAGCACGGCTCTTGCGCACCCAGCGCCATCCCTTGGCCCGGCAGGCCCGGCACCTCTCACTTGTCGGTTGATCGCTCCGAGTCATGGGGACAAGCGTGTTCACCTGCGCGAAGGCAACCCATCCCGAGCCGGAATCCTCGGACGGGATCAGCAATATCCCTTGACGGGATAACTCCGAACGGTGAGCGTGGAGTCACCGGCAGTCCAAGGACACAAGGGGATACCGCAGATGCCCGCAGACGGGGCCGAACCGGTCGTAGTACCGGCTGACCTCTGGGAACGCCCCGAAATGCGCACTGCCCTCATAAAGCGGGATATCGGCCACCTCTTCCGACTCGTCCGCCAGTACGCAGGCGTCAGCCAAACCCGCATCGGTGTCGCCGTGGGCTTCAGCCAGGGCAAAGTCAGCGAGTACATGAAGGACAAGGCCCAAGTCACCGCGCTCGACGTGTTCGAGCGCATCGCCGAGGGCCTGGGCATGCCCGACCCTGCCCGCATGACACTCGGCCTCGCCCCGCGCATCCTCACCGGCGTTCCACTCCCACCAACACCCATCCCGACGCGGGATGGAACACCAGCAAGTGGCCTTCTTAACGTGGAACAAGTTGTTGTCGGCTCGCGCCAGCCTGACGACGCTTGCGACGTTGACGTGCTGACGCTGGCCTGGATCGTGGGAAGGCTGGATGGCCACATGGACCGCCGCACGATGCTGCTCCTCGCAGCCGGACTTACCGCCGAAAGCGCCGCCTCGATCGCCAACCCATGGGAGCGCCTCACCCTGGCCCTCACCGGCTCGCGAGCCGATCAGGAAGACACGGTCGAACGGCTAGAGGCCCGCACCATCGGGTTCCACCGCCTCGAAGAGGTCATGCCCGCCCGTTCCCTCTATCAGGGCCTCACCGCACACCTCAACGAGCTGAGCACCCTCCTCCAAGCCGGACTCCCCGACCGCCTACGCCGCCGGCTAGCCGCCACCACAGGGGAGGCAGCGGTTCTGGCCTCCTGGATCGCCTGGGAAATCAAACAGCCGAAACAGTCCACAGCCTTCGACCGCATCGCCACTCTGGCCGCTCAGGAGAGCGGACACCCCATCATCCAAGCCTGCACCTACGGCTACCGCTCGTACGCCGTCCGAGGCGCCCCCGCAGTCCAGAACATCCGCCTCGCCCAGCAGTACCTACCAGCCCAGGGCGATGACGCCACCAGAGCCTGGCTCTTGGCCCGCGAAGCCGAAGAACTTGCCAGTCTCGGCGACCGGCAGGCACTCATCCGCCTGGAACAGGCGAAGGACGCCTACGGCGACGCACGCCCTCAACGCGAACGGGCCTGGACTCGATTCCTGGATCCGGGCCGCATGGCCGCCTACCGGCTATCGACCTATGTACATCTCGGCGACGAACAGCGCGTCATCGCCGAAGGCCAGGCCGCCCTCAACGCCCTGTCACACGAGACCGACCACAAGAAGATCGCCGCTGTTTACGCCGACATCGCCGCCGCCCAACTCCGCATCGGCGACCTCAACGAAGGCATCGCCAGCGGACGCCTGGCCCTGGAAACCGCACAACGCACCGAATCCCGCTGGGCCTTCCAGCAACTCGCCGGAGTAGAGAACGCACTCACCGGCAAGCGGGACGCCACAGCCCGTGAACTCCTGCTCGCCATCAACTCGGCACATCGAAGCCTGAGCGAATCGTCCGCGTGACCACATCAGGCATGCAGCCCTGCACTGCCGAATTGTTCTTGTAGGTATCAAGGCGGCGGCGCACGCGCCGCCGC
>NZ_JBIEIS010000054.1:1113-13241 GCF_043496855.1 Nonomuraea sp. JJY05 | reverse complement strand
CACCCCCCCCTCCCCGCGGCCCGAGCTTGCGGGCCGCGCGCTGCGCGTGCGGCCTGGGGGCCGTTCTCGCGCGCGCCCGCCACTCGGACCGCCAGGGCATCGCCCTGCTTCGCGATGTACCGTCTTGCGTCGCGAAGTTCGCGAGGTTCGCGACCAACTTGCAAGCGCTTCCGCTAGCCTCAAAGCAGTGCGTTGCGTGCGTGCACGGATTCCGTGCACGCACGCAACATCAGAATGGAACTCGTCACCAAGTGATTAAGGGCAAGTTCCTGACTGCGATGAAGGCGCCGACTGCTACAGCGACCGCTAGCAGCAGTAGGCACATTCGGGCGGTACGGCCCCAGTTCGATGCCGCGAACCGGGCCGTCCGTCCGAGTTCTCTGAACGCGCTCACTATCCCTCCTTCCTTACAACGAAAAAGCGCTCCAGGGACCCCGCCAATCGAGTGATCTTCGACATCACTCGGACGAGACACCTGTAGCGCTTAGACAAACTCGCTCCGCAATGCACCCGCTGCTTCTCTCGTCGAGCCTGAACGAGATGCCACGTCGAAGATGGCGATGCAGGGTGGTAGTTATGCATTGCTTCGCGAACCAAGGCTCAAGATATAGCTGATCCATTCGCGTTGCGAGCAAACAGAGAAGTTGCCTCCGGCGGGGCACTCCGGCTCCGGGATGATCGAGGTGCGTGAGACGAGGTCCGAGGGTGGCTGAGGTGGAAGCCTGATCATCCCGCCCGCCATCGACCCGGGACAAGCCGAGCAGACCAGGGCCACGGGGCCAAGGTCGTTCCTCCGGTTGGGGGCTCCACCTTGGCCCCGTGGCCCTGGCCCGCTTCCCCTTCGGGCGGGTCGACGGCAGACGGGATGATTAGGGCGCAGGGTGCGCGCGTCGCGCGAGAAACACCAGGTCGCAGGCTGATCGCCGTGCAATTAGCGTGCAATTAGGCAGGGTAACGAGAGGTCAATCACGGTCACTCAGGACCGGGTTTCCGCCCAGCTCAGAGCCCCCACGTGCCGCGATCCTTGCAGTTCCCAAGCTGACAGCGCGGGTTCGATTCCCGTCACCCGCTCCAGTGTTCGTGTAACAGCGTTCAGTCCCACCGCTCAGCGGTGATCACTGAGGGCTTGCGTCTTTAAGAAGTTCGGTCTCGACGACGCCATCAAGCGCCCGGTGGAGTTTTGCGTCGGTGGTCAGCAGCGGAATCTCTTGATCGAGAGCAAGCTGTGCGAAGACAGCGTCATACATGCGCAACGTCAACCGCACCGCCAGGGCGGCGGCCCGCTCCAACCGGTCGGCGTCCACGGGATAAACCCGGACACCGAGCTCGTCAATGATCCGAACGGCCGCAATGAACTCATCTGCGGATAGCCGGCCCGCGAGCAGACCCTTCTTTCGCAGCACTCCGGCAACCTCAATCCGCGCGAAGTCCGCTGTCTCCAGTCTTACCCGGCCGTGCAGGAAGTCGTCCCGGATCTGGCGGGCGTGCTCGTAGCCAGGTTGATCGACGAACCACCGTAGGAACACACCAGTGTCCACGACGTACGCGTCAGCCACGCGCACCTTCCCGGAGACGGTCCAGTTCCTCGTCGACGCCCGTCACACCGCGCATCCGCTCCTGAACCCGCTCCATAATGGCCAGCGCTCGCTCACGCCGACCAGCCATCTCGAGGTTCTCGCGGACAAGTGCGAGAACCGGCTGGACACGGTCATCCGGAAGCCGATCGACTAGAGCATGCAACTCTTCACGCATCGCGCTCATGCTCGCAGTCTACGCCTCGCCAGGCTCGTCTCCCTGGCCATTTGTGCAGGGCGAGGCAGGCCGGTGGCTGCCTCATTCCGCGTTAGGAAGACCTCCGGAAGGTACGCATCTCGCTATACCTCTGGAAACGCGCGCTCCACATTGGCCCCGTGGCCCTGCCCCGCTTCCCGTGCGGGCGGGTCGACGGCAGACGGGATGATCTCAGGCGGGCGGGGTACGCGAGGCCGCGCCTGCTCGTGCAGGATGAGCGCATGGACTCCACGGAGATCGTCATTGGCAGGAGCAAGCAGGCCGATCATGTGGCGATCCAAGTAGTAGGTCGCATGCACCCCGGCACCACTGATTTCTGGGACGGAAACTGGCTCACCTCTCCCGTCCTCGTGCGCGTCGGAGGCTTCATCGCCAAGATCGACGCTGGTCTCCGGGTCGAGGAACTACGTGACTTCCGGGTGGATCTACAACGCATCTACGCAGAGGTTCAGGGGCGCGCCGTACTGTCCTCGATGGAACATTGGGTGGAGCTCATCGTGGAGTGTCATCCAAGAGGTTCGCTCTCCGTCGCGGGGACGATAGCGGACCATCCTTCGATGCGTAACACTCTTCGGTTCGAGGTAGAAGGCTTGGATCAGACGGATATCCCGGCGATCGTTGACGCCCTGGTTGCTGCGGAGGAGCGATTCCCAGTCCTGGGCCGGGAATGACCTTCAGGAGTGACCGGCACCCCACGTTCGTGGACTGATCGTCGTGCCATTAGCGTGCCATTAAGGGGGGTGACGAGGGGTCAACCACGGTCATTCACGACCGACCCGACAGCGGCGCTGACCGGGGAACGCGAGCTACGGCAGCCATGATCCCTGCAATTCCCAAGCTGACAGCGCGCGGGTTCGACTCCCGTCACCCGCTCCACACACGAAAAGTGCTGTTCGGCATGCCGGATCGTCTACTCCTCGAACCATGCCACCAAGCGGACAGCATCGTCTCCGTGAACATGCGCGAGCGTACGCATGACTGTCCATACCCCGTGCCAGAGGCTGTCAGGCGGTACCGCACGGCGGCGCGTGGCACGCTCAACGCGGAAGATGGTGTCTCTGTCCCTCCACTCGGTGCCTTCATCCCACAGCACAGCAACCTGATAAGGGTCGACCGTCAAGGTGTCCACGCCACTTACCCGAGCGAATCTGCGGCTCCATACCGAGCGGTAAACGAGTTCTAGACTCTGATCGGGAAGCTGCCGGTACTGGGCTATGTTGGTCGGACGAAGGGCGGGTTCATCCCAGTCGATCGCGGTGACCTCATCCCAGTTCAACCACGTGACACCGAAGGCGGCTTTCCCCCATTTCGCCAATCCCGCTTTGGTGCTCTCCGACGCATCCTGAGGGAGCCCGCGATCGGCCGCTATCGGTCGCCAGTGGCCTGAGCTGCGAACCCCGAAGAGACAATCGAAGGCTTCGTAGTCTCTACCAACCAACATCTTCAGCGAGATAGCAGCGCACCAAGCGGTCTCGCCGACATCGAGGCCGGGAGTCCATGTGCGGCACTCGATGAATCCGTGGATGTCGGTTCCCATGCCGAGATCTTCTTGTCCACGCGGAGGCGCTGTCCAACCCTTTGTGATCACGAGTCACTCGCCGGTTGGGCCTAGATGAGTGAGGTAGATGCCCGAGCAGAGCGAGTGGAGTTCGTGCAGGCTGCCGGGCCGTGCCCGCTGCGTGCCCGTTCGGACGGCGATCCACGGGGAGTCGCGGGGACTCACGGTCACTCGACAGGCGTATGCCCAGGTCAGCGTTTCCCCTGCTCAGAGGCCATGATCTTGAAAGAGTTCCCAAGCTGACAGCGCGGGTTCGATTCCCGTCACCCGCTCCCAACGAGAAAGCCCAGGTCGGAAGTGGTTTCCGAGACCTGGGCTTTGATCTTGCTGGGGTCTGTTTTCGCTGTCGTGCCAGATTCGTGCCAGAACAGTTGATCTTCCGTGCAATTACGTGCAACTAGCCGACCGGCACGAGCGCTCCCTCATGGCCGTCATCGCCCTCGTCTTCCTTGGGCTTGAGGCCTTCCTTGACGATCTCGCCGAGGGCGTCGGCGATCTTCCGATCCCGGTCTTTCGCCGCATGGAGATAGATCATCGCGGCCTTGGTGCTGGCGTGGCCCATGCGGGCCATCAGTTCCTTGAGTGATGCTCCGGTCATCGCCGCCAGGGTGTTGCCGGTGTGGCGGAGATCATGGATGTGGATTGCCGGAAGCTCGGCCTTCTTGATCGCCTTGGCCCAGATCTTGGTGAAGGCACTCCGGCGGAGTTGCGCGCCCTTCTCCCCCACGAACACCAGCCCGTCAGGCTCCCCCTCGCTGAACCGCTGAAGGTGCCACGTCAGGTCACCGATGATGACCTCCGGGAGCGCTACGACCCGGACACCGGCATCTGTCTTGGGCCGTCCGGTGACGAGCTCACCCGTCTTCATCTCAGAGACGGAAGCGTCGATCTTGACCGTGCGGGCCTCAAGCGGCGGCGCGCCGCGCCGCCGTACAGCGGCCCGTCGCTTGCCCGCTGCCCGGGCATGCGGCCTGGGGGCCGGTCCCGGGCGGCAGCAGCACGGACCGCCACGCCGATCGTGGCGCCCGCCGTACTGAGCAAGCTCACCGACCCCAGCGTCACGCCGCCGCACGAATGCAGCCCTACGATCGCCACGCGTGGGCTGGCCTCAGGTAGTGGCTGGGGGCGATCGACGATCCGGTGCTTCGTTCCTCAGCACCGGCTCACCGGATAGCGGTGTCCTCAGGTCGCGAAGCCAAGCATGTGGCTGCTGACTCGGTCGTGTCGTCGTAGGTAGACAGCGAGACAGCGGATCGTCTGTGCGCCCTTTCGGGATTTGACTGCTGCCCATACTCTGTGCCCTAGCAAGAACGATCATGCATCGAAAGCGGGGCATCAGTGCTGCCTGGGTCAGCACCGCAGGAGGTCCGCTAGGGCCTGTGTTGAGTCGTGATCATTGGAGGCTGCGCATCCAGATCACTGCTCCTCGCAGGTGGAGGCCAGCAAGATCGCTCTCGGGCATCTTGTCGTAGCGGCCTCGCGATGCCGTGCCACGCCTTCAGCCCAGGACGCGGAACACAGCGAAGCTCCCGGTCGGCGATCTGCTGGCTGGCAGGCCGTCGGCCGGGAGCTTCGCTGTGGTCTTCTACCGGGCTGGGCTGGCGTTCTCCGCCAGAACCCGGTGAGGAGCTGAATGCCCTACGGGTCAGCTCAGCAGCCGTACCACCCGGCGTAGGCGTCCCACTTGCCGTCCTTGGTGAATTCTGCGCTCTTGCCCTTGTTGATCGTGGTGCACTTCGAGTCGGGCATAAAGGCCCCCCTCCAGTCCACCTTGAGCTTCTTCTTGCTGGCGCAGTTGTTCGTGATCTTCACCCAGTGGTGGTAGTACTTTCCGAAGGCGGTCTCCTCGTAGAAGGTCCTCCCATGCTGGACATTGACGCAGGAGGGCGCGGCGTTGGCCGCCGGAGCGGCGGCGGCCGGTGTGGCGACAGTCATGGTGAGCACAGCTGCCGCCACACCGGCTGCCGCCACAGCTGCGGCTCGGATGAAGGCACGGGAATCCATCGTTCTCCTTGGGGATATCGCGGCGATTTTGGATGCTGCCGGTTGGGCAGCAAGAAACGCCCGCCACATGCGGGTTGTTGACACGGCCAACGCTAGCGAGGGGCGGTATATCGCGGGTATGGCAGTGATTCGGGCAAGGCCAGGCCGGATACCCGCTTCGTCGACCTCGACCACGCTCAACCGCTACACGCACGCGTCGCCCGAGGGTCTGTAGTGCCGAGTCAACAATCGCCTCTGGAGTGGATCTCCAGCTCAGGGAGGGGGAAGTGCTCAAGATCGGCGGATCCTAATGGGGCCGAGGCGGGCGGGGTGCGCGCAGTGCGTTTCAATCCCAGGTCGGAGAGCTGATCCTCGTGCCAGATGCGTGCCAGAACGAACGGCAGGTCAAGGTCATTCAGGGCCACTCACGGCCACTCGTCGCGGTCTGACCAGGACCCCCGTTCTCCCCGCTCAGGACACCAAGATCAGTAGCCGGTTCCCAAGCTGACAGCGCGGGTTCGATTCCCGTCACCCGCTCCACGTATGGAAGCCCAGGTAGACCGGTGGATTCGGTGCTTGGGCTTTGATCTTGCCGGGCTCGTGTCAGTACGCGGGTCGGTCACACGGCATCAGAGCCTTCGTCGTTAGAGAACCTGCGGCGAATGACGGTCCAGGACATAAGAGATGACCGTTTCGGCGGGCCTTCCGAGCACTCGCTCCAGATCAGGGGTCTGCTGTTCCAACGCGCCCGCGCGCACCTGGGCAGAGAGCCAGCTCATGGGGCCTGGGCCGGCGTCCGGCACCTCGCGGTAGGTCACTCCCAGCGCCTTGGCTACCTCGGGATAGCTCCACAGAGGCCCGGTGAAGTCGTACGCCTGGCCCAAGTGCCCCTCACCCGTCAGCACGTTCGCTGCCGCCTCGGCTAAGTCCGACCGGAACGCCGTGTTCAGGCTGCGGCCTCCGGTGCTGCTGGTGATTTCTCCGCCGGAGATTTGCGGGACGAACGCGTCGCTGTAGAAGGGATGGCGCAACAGTGTGTGCGGCAGACCGCTGTCAAGGATGGCCTGTTCGGTGGCGTGATAGGCCTCAGTCATGCCGGTGGCGACGCCACCGGCTCCCAGGAAGCTGGTGAAGACGATGACACCGACGCCGACGTCTTTGGCGGCGGCCACGGCGGCCAGGTGCTGCCTGATCCTGCGGGCGGAATCCAGTTCCGGGGAGGAGATCAGAAAGAGACGGCCGGCCCCGTCGAAGGCCTCACGCAAACTTGCCGGGTCGTCGTAGTCACCGCGCCGTATTGGAACGCCTTCGGGAGCCCGTTCGGGATCACGCACCACGGCTACCACCTCCGCCCGGGTACGCAAATGGCTGATGACGAGGCGGCCGAGTGCACCGGAAGCGGCTGAAATTGCGATCACTGAAAAGACTCCCTTTGTGAACAGTCGCACCAGTGAACTCCCGCCGAGTGACGCTGCGCCACTCATTTCCGGCCAGCCTCGGCTATGCCAGGGGCGCTCAGCTCTGAAGCCAGCGAGAAGCCGGCCGTGCAGTTGGCTGCCGCTTCGCAGAGGGCGACGCCCTCGCAGACTGCCCTCAGCTCCGTACCATGGTCGCCGAGCCTGTCGAAGAGAGCAGTTCAGCGTCCTGATCGTTGGGCCATTAGCGGGCCATTATCCAGGGTGACAAAGGGTCAACCACGGCCACTCACGATCGGCCCGACACCCAGCTCAGCCGCCCTGCCTGGCGTACTCGATGCAGTTCCCAAGCTGACAGCGCGGGTTCGATTCCCGTCACCCGCTCTCACTGTGAAGGCCCAGGTAGATCGATGGATTCGGTACCTGGGCTTTGATCTTGTGTGGGGTTATTGATCTCTGTCCGGTAGGGACCAGCAGGCCAGGCGGATTGTCGTCATCATCGTCGCGTGCCCGTTCGTGCCCGATGAGGTGTTTGTCGATCGCTTCAGTGATCAGCTTGTCGGCTCCCCTGACCGCGTGCTGATAGATCATCGCGGCCCGGACGTTGTCGTGCCCCATACGCGCCATGAGGTCCTTGAAACCTGCGCCCGAGTCCGCCGCGATCATGTTGCCCGTGTGGCGGAGATCATGGAAGTGCAGCCCCGGGACGCCGATCGCCCGCACGGCCTCCATCCATCCGGCGAGCTTGTTGAACCCGCTCCCCCGCATCGGGCCGCCCTTGATCCCGGTGAAGATCAGCGCTCCCGCCTCGGGCTTCACGTAGAGCCGCAGGTGCTCCCTCAGAGCCGGGATGATCGCTTGCGGGATGCCGATGATGCGCTTGCCCGCCTTGGACTTGGGTGGACCGAGAACCAGCTCGCCAGTGGAGCGTTAACGTAAGCCAGGCGCACGCCGACCGTACCCGCGTCGAGGTCGAGATCGGATCGGGTCAGCGCGGTGATCTCGCCCCACCTCAGGCTCGCGAACCTGGCCAGGAGCACGAAGGCCCGGTAGCGGCGATCGTGCTTGCAGTCGGCTTGCCCGGTGTCGATCATCCGCCACAGTGCCTGCTCGGCCTCCGCTCTCGTCGGGAAGCCCTCCGGGGAGGTCCGCATCTCACCATGCCTTTGGAATCGGATGCGATGTCCTTCGCCTCTCTTGAGTCCTCGGATGCTGCCCACGGGTCGGCGCCCCACTTTGTCCGCCAGCTCGAAGACCTGCCTCACGGAGAGGACCGGTCGCTCTTCGGCGTGCTCGTCGCCGGCCCACGGATACGGCACGGGTTGCGGGACATGATCCTGTCATCCTCGGCCGCTGTCATGAGCACGGCACGCAGCAGCCGGTACGCCTTGGCCGCCATGCCCACGGAGACGCCCTTGCCGAGCAGGTCCGCCCGCCACTGCCGAATCATCGCCGTGGAGACCTTGCTGAGCGAGATGTTGCCGAGCTACGGCGTGATGTGCTTCTTGAGCAGCCAGCGGTACAGGTCCACCGTCCGAGGGCGAAGGCCAGGGCCGTGCAAGGTGGCTGATCGCCGAGCTTGACTACCTGAACGGGCGGACTGCAGGGTGACGAACTATGGGCAGGAGGCGCTACGTCGCCAGAGGCGTTCCCGGCGGCTATCGGATCTGGGACAACAAGACGCGTCGCTGGTGGGGCGACCTCTACGAGTTATGCCCTGACGACCTGCTCGACGAGCTGAACGGCGCGCGTGACTACGACAAAATCACGGCGCTCCTCAAGCGGTACAGAGCTATGAAGCGATAGGTGGTGCTTGCACTCCAGGTGGACGTTCTGTCAGATGCCCCGCGCAGAGCTGACGGTGACGGAAAGATCCAACCGTGGGCCGCGCGAACTGAATCCGGGCTATGTGAGACGATCCAAGCGGGCAAACGTACAGCCAGTGCTCGTGGGAGCCGAGGAATCCAGTGTGTTACTCGCGATGATCCTTATGTACGCAATACCTGTTGTTATCGTCGTGGCATCGCTCTTTGTGACGTCACATAACCGCCGACGCAAGATCCTCTACTTGTCCGCTACTCTCGTCGCCTTCATCGTGGTGCTCGTGATCGCCTGGACGGCGGGTCGGGATGCGTGGGGGTTCTGGCTCTTCTTCGTTCTTCCGGCCGCGCTCGTCACAGGGATACGGCTGATAGTCGCCACCGTCCTGGCTTCCTCGGACGCCGCGGACGACCTGCCTCAGAGTTGCAGTTCGGGTTGCAATACGAAGCCGTCCAAGGGCGTTCAGGATGGACCGCGCACGCCCTTTGACCTGCGTTGAACTGTCTGGATCAATGATCGGCCGAGCTTTTATCCGTGGTTTCCTGGTTCGAGCCCCGGTTCGACTGGCCTTCGTCATGCTGCCGGTCATACCCGGTCGCCCGAACGGGCAGCCCCAGCCGCTCCGTTCACCTGCTTAATCAATAGCCCGAGATAGCCAAGCGTCGTTCCTAGCGTCCCGAGAACCCAGCCCACGCATAACACCGTCGAAGCCGCTTGCAGGGTCGCGTCGGGAAGGGTAACGATCCCTGTTCCGTCCTTGACGCTCCACAGTAGGAGCAGCCCGCCAATCAGTACGACCTGTTGAACGGTCATCACCAGGAGGCAAACTCTGATCATCATGCAGGGGATTGTCTACTCGCTCTCTCCTTGAGGCAAGAGCAAGCCTCTGGCGGTGCTCCGGCTCCGGGATGATCGCCCTCCTGCACTTAATGCGCTTAAGTCTAGGGGGCTGATGTGGAAGCTGATCGTCCCGTCTGGGATCGACACGGGACGAGCTGAGCTAACCGGATGATCGGGCAATGGCAGTTGCGTGGTGCACATGACAAACTCCAGGTCACGGACTGATCGTCGTGCCATTAGCGTGCCATTAACCCGGGTAACGAGGGGTCAACCACGGTCACTCACGACCGGCCTCAGCCGCAGGTCAACGCCCCTATGAGCCGAGATCCCTGCAATTCCCAAGCTGACAGCGCGGGTTCGATTCCCGTCACCCGCTCTCATCGCGAAGGCCCAGGTGGGGACATGAATCCCGACCCGAGCCTTGATTGTTTCCGAAATGGTTCGATCTTCGCGGGCCATTAGCTCTTGATCCCCCTGCGGGGACCAGTGCGCCCGCCGTGCCCTCGTCGTCGTCATCGTCACGAGCTTCGAGTTGCCGATCGATGGCGTTGGTGATCGCCTCGTCGGCTCCCCTGACGGCGTGCTGGTAGATCATGGCCGCTCGGACGTTGCCGTGTCCCATGCGTGCCATGAGGTCCTTGAGCCCCGCGCCGGACTCGGCGGCCAGCATGTTGCCCGTGTGCCTCAGATCGTGGAAATGGAGCCCCGGCAGGCCCGTCTCCGTGACGACATCCACCCACCGAGTGCGGGTGTTGAAGCCGCTGCGGCGCATCGGGCCGCCCTTGGCCGCCGGAAACATCAGGGCGCCTGGCCCGTCCTGAACATAGGTGTCCCTGTGCTCCCGCAGGATGGGAACGATGCTCTGCGGGATGCCCACCGTCCGACGTCCGGCCTTGGACTTGGGAGGCCCAGCACCAGCCCACCCGCAGAGCGCTCGACGAAGGCAACCCGGACACGGACCGTACGCGCCTCGAGATCGACATCCATCCGGCGTAGCGCGCTGACCTCACCCCAACGCAAGCTTGCGAACGTGGCCAGAAGCACCATCGCACGGAACCGCCGGTCCTGGGTGGAGTCGGCCTTACCCTCCAAGGCCATCTTCCACAGCGCCCGCTCCGCCGCCACTCGGGTAAGGAAGATCTCCGGATGGGTGCGCATCGCGCCGTGCCGCTGGAAGCGCAGCCGGTACGCACCATCCTTAATCTTCCGGACATTGCCCGATCGGACGTAGCCCAGCTCGGTCGGCCAGCTCGAACACCTGAGAGACAGCGAGCACGGGACGTTCTTGCGCGTGCTCGTCGCCGGCCCCTCGGATCCGGCACGGATTCTGTGGGATGACGCAGTCGTCGGCGGCGGTCATCAGTACGGCTCGCAACAGCCGGTGCGCCTTGGCCGTCATGCTCACCGATACTCCGTTGCCGAGCAGATCGGCCCGCCACCGCCGAACGGTCGAAGTGCTGATCTTGGCTATCGGGACGTTGCCGAGATGTGGCGTGATGTGCTGCTCAAGCGGCGGCGCTGCGCGCCGCCGACGGCCCTCCGCCGCCCGCCGCCCGGGCGTGCGGCCTGGGGGCCGGTCCCGGGCGGCAGCGGCCCGGGCCGTTCGATATGCGAGGCGACTGCGCCATAAAGAGGTAGCAAACCCGCCCCGAAGGTTGAGATCGTCCGACCATGTCGGACGGCACTTCAGGACAGTACCGAACAGGCGAGACGGCCTTGCTGGTCGTGGTGAAGGAAGCTGAGCCAGTGGTCGGACAGTGGCGGCAGCGTTTTGATTCCTCCGCCTCGGCCGGGGTTCCCGCACACGTGACGGTGCTCGTGCCGTTCCTGGACATTGATCGCATCGACGCTGCGGTGATCGACAAACTCAGGGCACTGCTCGGCGAGCACAGGCCGTTCAGCGTCCGGTTCGGCAAGTGCCAGCGTTTCCCCGACGTGCTCTACCTCGCACCGACACCTGACCAGCCGTTTCGCGCCCTGACCGAGGCCGTCGCGGCACGGTGGCCCGAAGCGCCGCCCTACGGTGGACAGTTCACGGAGGTCATCCCGCACCTGACTGTCGCCCACGGCCAACAGGCGCATGTGCTCGACGAGGCGGAAGCCGCGCTGACCACACGACTGCCCATCATGGCAAACGTCACGTCGGTCAACCTCTTCGTCAGCGACGGCGACCGCTGGCACCCACGTGCCGCGTTCCCGCTACT
The DNA here is from genome assembly GCF_043496855.1 of Nonomuraea sp. JJY05. NCBI lineage: Bacteria > Bacillati > Actinomycetota > Actinomycetes > Streptosporangiales > Streptosporangiaceae > Nonomuraea > Nonomuraea sp. JJY05. The sequence goes on along the minus strand of NZ_JBIEIS010000054.1, from coordinate 1,629 downwards.
CGGATGATCTCTCCACCCGGACCTCATGGAAAGATCGCCTCCGGTGGGGGCGCTCCGGCTCGGGGATGATCGCCGCGCCGGCCTGAGGTCCGTAGACGGCCGAGGTGGAAGCTGATCATCACGCCCGCCATCGACCCGGGACAAGCCGTCAAGAGCTGGCCGCACGCGTCCAGCGCAAACGAATGTTCGGCTCGGCCGCGATCGATCTCGCGTGGGTGGCAGACGGCAAGATCGACGCCAACATCATGCTCAGCAACAACCCATGGGACACCGCCGCAGGCGTCGTCATCGCCCGCGAAGCCCGTGCCACAGTGATCGACCTCGACGGCAGTCCGCACAACATGACCGCCCGCGCAACCATCGCCGCAAGCCCCAAGCTCATAGCCGACCTCGTGGAGCTCATCTCCGAGGCTCGCGAGGCCACAAGGCACAGCCAGCACACTGCCGAACAGCTCCTGTAGGTATCAAGGCGGCGGCGTACGCGCCGCCGCGTGGTCCTAGATTTTGGGCCGCTTC
>NZ_JBIEIS010000054.1:0-1103 GCF_043496855.1 Nonomuraea sp. JJY05 | reverse complement strand
CCCCCCCCCCCCCCCCCCCCCCGCGGCCCGAGCTTGCGGGCCGCTCCAGTCCTAGAGAGCGTGCTGCAGAGCCTCGACGATATCTTTCATGACGCCCATCATCGTGAGCAGTAGCAGGCCGGCACCAAGGACGGCTCCGGCAATAGTTACCGTGGTCAACGTGTCCAGCGGTTTTCCATCTCCGGTGTTCTCGCGCGCGTTTCGGACAAGAGCGGTCAGCAGAACCCACGCAATGGCAATGAAGGTCAACAACAGGACGGCCGCGGCCGGATCGTTCATAGCGTGTGATCTTTCCGGAGATGGCGACCTTGAGCAATCCGGCATCTGAATGCGAGGTGCTAAATCCGCTCCAGCAGAAATCCGAAGCGGCTGGGTTTCTCCCACAGCCTTGCCTCCGGCGGGGGCGCTCCGGCTCCGGGATGATCTCCGCTGCGAGCCTGGGATCCGTAGGTGGCTGAGGTGGAAGCCTGATCATCCCGCCCACCATCGACCCGGGACAAGCCGAGCAGACCAGGGCCACGGGATGATCAGCCGGGAGGGGTGTGAGTAGGCGCGCCACCACCACTAGCCGTGTCACCTTGATCAACAAGCTTCAGAAGGGCGGCAGTGTGTAACGAAGTACCACCGGACTATCGGAAGATCTTCAAGCACTTCCGGCGGGCTCCAGGCATGCTCAACGGCTTCCACGAATGGCTTGTTGGCCGCATCGGCTATGAGAGCAGTCTCGCGTGGCCCACGCTTGCCCTGTGGTTTGTCGAGCCTGTAGGCGACGAGTCGTACAGCGACCTTCCCCCGAGTTGGAACCGGTTGCCATCGAGACGCTCTTTCGCGTAGTCGAAAAGTTCCTTGAGCGCTCTGATGAGGACCAGCCCGCTTGATCTTCGTGCAATTAGCGTGCAATTAGCCAGGGTGACGAGGGGGCAACCACGGCCACTCACGACCGGCCGAACGTCCAGCTCAGCGGCCTCACCTGCTGTACGTGGAGTTGCCCCGGTTCGATAGACACATCAGGGCTTGCGACTACGCGGCAGCATAGTCGAGGTCTTGGGCGTTCTTGAGCGCGTGTCGGCGTTCGTATTCGGCGGGGCTGAGCTGGCCGTTGG
>NZ_JBIEIS010000053.1:0-84633 GCF_043496855.1 Nonomuraea sp. JJY05 | reverse complement strand
AAGATCTTTTACGTCACACCGACGTCACGCTGGCACGGCACGCCGAGATAGCGATGGACCGACACGAGCTATCACTTTCCGTCACCACCGAAAGTGGGCCAGAGCCAGTGACCGTACAGACCCGTTCATCGCCGCGCCGGTGAGCAGGCGCTCACCGGCTTCGCTATCACTGTCGGCTCATTCTCGCTTGCTGTCGCCCTCTTCTTCGGTCCATCCGCGTCCACCCACGTCACTCGATCAAGGCAATGGACGGTCCACACATGGCCCACGATCACACTCTGGCCTCATCGAAGGGTCCACTCGCGTCGAGTCCTCTCGGGTTGCCGGGTCCACGAAAGATGGGGCTAGCCCCCCTGATACACCTCAACATTTATGATCACAGACGCTTCGGTTTTTGCGGACGTGTCCTTGAGCGTCTTCAAAATGTCCGGATGGCTCGTTAAATGTACAGACTGGAACGAGTCGATGGACAAAAAGGCGTTCCATCTAGTGGATTTCATCATGACAAACCACGGCCGCTCCTTACCGATTATCTCCCATCCACGATCACGGAGGAGGCTGGCCGACTTTGCGGTCGCCGCATTGGCGCTCGCACTGCCAACGTCGATGACGAACGTATTCGTAACCTCCGCCGAGTCGTCCATGCCTAGGTCTACACTGCCCTCTGCCTGTACCAGCCCAATACTCCGCACCTCATCTAGGGTGGCAGGAGTCACCTGATAGGTGGCGGGAGTCGCCTGATAAGTAGCAGTAGTCATCTGATAAGCGGCCGGATCGTTCACTCCACATCCGGCGGCCAAGGAAACTGCTCCGACGAGCAGAGCAACAAGCCTCCGCACATTGCCTCGCAGCACACGATCTTCTGCGCCATGACGGCGAGTTTCTCCGCCGCCGACACCGACCGAAACCAAAGTCGTCTCCTCCGATTTATCGCATGAATATCCAAGCCTCGCCAGTGCCCGGCTCCAGCATGGCGTCCAGATCTTTCTTGCGCTGAATCGCGGCACTCGCATTGCTTGAACCGAGGTAACGATAGTCACCTTGTACCCAGATGCGGAATTTGTCATATAACGGAACCGGGTAGTTGACCGACCCGTCCTTATTTCTAAACACCACTCCGGAACATCCGCAATAAGCGTACGCGGCCTCTTTATCGCTGATATGACGAGTGATCCCCGTGTCCGCATCTGTAACAACAATGTTCTGCTTGAGATGCTTCATCCAGGCGGCAGTTATATGGATGGCCCTGACCGGATTGGCCAGCTGCTTCATAACATCTGCCAGCGTCGCTTTCGTCCAATCTCTTTCATGGCTGTAGTATTTTATTAGCATCCATCGAGCCTTGTAAGCCTCCAGTTGGCCAATGCCGAGCGACGCGTTCCACCCCTCGTCGTGTACCGCTACGAGAACACCTGGCCCGTGGCCTTCTGTTGCGTGCGTGCTCTCCCACATGAGTACTGCCGCAAGAACATATTTGCTGATCCCCTGTTTGTTGGCGGCCTTTTCGATATCGCCACGGTACTTGGCGACCGCCTTGTATTTGTCATATATGGACTGCTTGCTCGGAACTTTGGGGGCGGCGCCGGAGGAGGGGCCGCCCCCAATTGGCTTCGCCCGATATGCACCAAGTCGATTACTCCGAGCGTTGGAGGAAAGCCGGCCACCCATTGCTGAATTAGATTCAGGTCGGCCGATGCCGAGCAAGTCCTTCTCCGTGATCGAAGGATTCACGAAGTTAACCCACGAGATGAAATCTGTGAGTGCGGCACGCTCCTTGGCGGACATTTTCCAGTAGTCGGCTGGGGCCGTCATTCCGTTCGTCATCACGCCGATTCGCTTAGCCTCCTCATCGCTGAAGGAGGGAAGGCTCGGCAGAACATAATTCTCGAAGTACCAGTCCATGGAGCCGTCCTCGGCGAAGTTCCAAGTCGCTTCGCCTGCGGTGAGGCAGGCAGTGCAAACCTCCACCGCGCCGCCGCCTCCGTAGCAGCTTCCGATGCACGTGCCCCCGCCACTCTTGCTGCTGTTGCCGCCGCCGATGATGATGCCGAACTGGGCGTAGATGTTGGTAGCGGTCTGGTAGTCGACGCCTGAGGAGGAGGAGTTTCCTGGGGTGGCGATGGAGCCGCCGTCGATGACTGTGTAGTGGCCGGTGGGGTCGGTGCCGGTGACAGGTGAAGCGTTGGCGTAGGTGTAGCGGTTGGCCTGCACTGACGGTCTGGGGTTGAGGGCTGCAGTGTCGCGGCTGGTGAAGGTGCTGGTGCCGGGCTGGTACCAGCGGGCGTGCATATTGACCTTGCCGGTGTCAGGGTCGGTGTACTCGCCCTGATAGCCGAGGCCGGTCTTGGCGCCAGTCTGGGCGATGACCGTGCCGAACGGGTCATAGGCGGTGGAGGTCTGCAGGCTGGAGGTGAAGGTGCCTACCAGATCGCCGTGCAGGTCGCTCAGTGCGGCCACCGCTGCGCCGGTGCCTTCCTTGAGGCCGAGTAGGCCGCCGCCGAGGTCGCGGGCATACTTGGCCTGGACGGCGCCACCGCTGTCGGTGATGGCGGCCAGATCGTTGCCGAGCCCGGAGTAGGTGAAGGTGTTCTTGGTGGTGCCGCGGATGCGGCTGGTCATCCGGTCGAGGGCGTCGTAGCTGTAGAGGCTGTCGCCGTCGGCGATGAGCCGATCGAAGGCATCGAAGGTGTACTGGGTGGTGGCACCCGCCTTGGTGCTGGTGGCCAGGGTACCGCGTGCCGTGTAGGCGTAGTCGGTGCCGTCGCCGTTGGTGAGACGGTTGCGCTCGTCGTAGGTGAAGGTCGCGTTGCCGGCCTTGGTGCGGTTGCCGGCGGCGTCCCACTCATACGCGGTGACCGCGCCGCCGGGGGCGGTCCAGGAGGTCAGCCGTCCGGCGTGGTCGTAGCCGTAGGTGTTGGTGCCCGCCCCGGCGGTGCCTGCGGTGATCTTGGAGGTGAGGTTGTTGTCCTTGTCCCACCCGTAGGTGATCTTGGCGAGTTGGGTGCCGGAGCCGTTCTTCAACGTCTGGCCGGTGACCCGGTCCATGTCGTCGTAGTCGATGGTCTGGGTGCTGGCCGTGCCGCTGGTGGCGGTGACGGTCTTCAGCCGGCTGGCCGGGTCGTAGCCGTAGGTGAGGGTGCGGCCGGTGACCGGGTCTGTGGCGGTGGCGAGGCGGCTGGCGTTGTCCCAGGTGAAGGCAGCGGTACCGGCCGCATCGGTGCGCTGGGTGGGGTTACCGAGGTCGTCATAGCCGTACGCGGTCTCCTGCGTGGAGCCGCGGGAGACCTTCAGCGGCAAGCCCCGGTCGTTGAATTCGACGGTCAGATCGCCCGCGGTTATCGGGCGGCTGGCGAGGTCGTAGCCGAAGGTGCGTTCGGCGCTGGTGGCACCGCCGCCTGCGCCGGTTTCCTTGGTGAGGCGGCCCAGATGGTCGAAGGTGCGGTCGATGCGTACGCCGCCGGGTTGGATGGTGGCTACCTGGTTGCCTGCCTTGTCGTAGATCTGGGTCCAGGTGCGGTCGGTTGGGTTCGGGTAAGTGGTGGTGGACGGTTCGACCACCGTCTCGACCAGGCCGAGGCTGTTGTAGCTGGTCCACGTGGCGTTGCCGCGGCCGTCGGTGAGGCGGGTGCGGGCGCCGGTGGCGTCGTAGCCGAAGCTCGTGGTGATCTGCTCTGTGGACGAGACCGGTTCGACGAGCGAGGTGGCCCGATTCAGCGCGTCGAAGGTTTGCTTGGTGATGTGCCCCTCGGGTGAGGTGGCGCTGATCTGGTTGCCCGCAGCGTCGTAGCCGTAGCCGAAGGTGCGCTGCACCGTGCCGCCTGCGTTCAGGTCCTTGGCCGCGGTCTTGCGGCCGGCCAGGTCGTATTCGGCGGTGGTGGCGTTGCCGTTCGGGTCGGTGGCCTTGATGAGGCGGCCGGCCAGGTCGTAGTCCATGGTGGTCTTGTTGGTCAGCGGGTCGGTCGTGGTGGTGACCTGGCCCGCGGCATTCACGGTGTAAGACGTCGCCTTGCCGCCCGGGGCGGTCTGCTTGAGCAAGCGGCCCGCGTTGTCGTACTCCATGGTCGTGGTGTAGGCGGCGCTGGTGGGCTTGCGTTCGATCTGCGTGGCAGTGATCTGGCGGCCAAGGTCGTCGTAGGTGGCCTCAATGCGACCGCCGTTCGGGTTGACGGTCGCCAGCTTCTCTCCGGCCAAGTCGTACTCCGTCACCCACGTGCCCGCCTGCTGTCCGTCCGGAGTTGGGTCGGTAACGCGGACCTGGCGGCCGAGCTTGTCGTAGTCGAACGTGGTCATGTAGCCGCGCGGATCAGTGGTGGAGATCAGTTGCCCGGCAGCGTTGTAGGCATAGGAGGTGGCCGGGGTGACCGTGGTGCCGCCGGGTGGGGTGTAGTCGGGCGCGCGTCGGCTGGTCAGGCGGCCGATCTTGTCGAAGACGGAGGTCACAGTGCGGCCTTCGGCGTCCGTCTCATGAGTCTTGGCACCGACGGCGTCGTAGCCGAAGCGGGCCGTGGGGTGCGCATCGGCAGCTGTACCGGACTTATCCACCTTGACCTGCGGGCCAGTCGCCTCAATCAGACGTCCCAGCACGTCATAGCGCATCTCGGTGGTGAAGTCGGCCTTGGTAGCGCCGTCGGCGTTGCCGCGCGGGTCGATGATCGCGGTGGTCAGACCGCGGTCGTCGATCGTCCAGGTGGTGACGAGGTCCTGGTCGCCGTTCTCGATCGTCTGGCGGGTGCGGATGCCTGCGGCGTTGTAGGCGTAGCTGGTGGTCTCCTGACGGGTGCTGCCGGCGCCGGTCCGGGTCTCCTTGGTGGTCAAGCCGTTGGCGTCGTACTCGTAAGCGGTCTTGCGCTTGAGCGTGGCCGGGTCGAGCGTTGCCGAAGTGAGCCGGCCAGCAGCGTCGTAGACGTAGTCGCTGGTGGTGATGCCGCCGCCAATGACCTTCTGGGTGAGGTTGCCTGCTGCGTCGTAGGTGTTGGCCTCCAGCACCACGTCCTTGGGAGTGGTGGAGCCGTTCAGCTTGACATCGTCGCCGGTCACCTGTGCTAGGCGGTCGTCGGCGTAGTAGGTGTAGGAGGTCTTGCGGCCCATCGCGTCCACCCGCGCCTGCAGGCGACCAGCCGGGTCGTAGGAGAACGACTCCAGGACGATCTCCTTGGCCGGCTGCGGGTTGACCGGGCTACCGGTCCAATTCTTCAGCGTCGTCGTAGCCTGTTCGCCGCGCTCAGTGTAGGTGAAGCCGAAGACCGAACCCATCTCGTCAGTGACCGTCTCGCGCAGCCCCAGTTTGTTCCAGGTGGCGTGGATTACGCCGCCCTCGGGATCGGTGACGCTCTCCTGACGGCCGTAGGCGTCATAGGCGTAGGTGGTAGTCCGCGCCGGGTCGCCACCGGTCAGATCGGCGACGGTCTCGGTGAGCGTGTTCCCGTCCGGGGTATAGCTGTAGCTGGTCTTCGCCGTATGCGTGACACCGCTGATCTCGTTCTTCACACCCGCTGCCGTCTGCGTGGCCAGCCGGCCCAGCTTGTCGTAGGTGAAGATGGTCTTCACTCCACCGGGCTCGGCGTCGGAGATCAGAGTTTGGGTGGTCACACGGCCGAGCGCGTCGTGCTCGAACCTGGTGATCAGCCCCGACGGGTCGGTCTTCTCGGCCAGATCGCCCGCGGCGTTGTAGCCGAAGCTTGTGATGTTGCCCTTGGCGTCGGTGCGGGTCTTCGCCAGCCCGGCCGGTGTGGTGCCACCGCCGACCGCCGCTTCGGTGCCGTCGGTGTAGGCGATGATGGCGGAGCGGCCGTTGGGGAAGTCGAGCGTGGCCGGGGTGGTCTGCTTGGTCTGCTCGCCGTAGGCGTTGTACTCGAAGGTGGTGGCGTAGGTGTTGTCGGTGGGCGAGGCGGACCGTCCATCGCGGACAGTTGTCAGCCGGTCGTTGCGCGGGTCGAACTCGTTGTCCTTGTTGACGTAGTAGTCGTACCACCGCTGGTTCACCGGCCGGGGATCGGTCGGCAAGACCGGATGGGTGCATTGCCAGAGGGGAAGAGTGGGGTTCGACTCCGGGATCTGGCACTGGGCGGAGGACAGGAGATTGCCGCGCTTGTCGTTGCTGAGCACGGTGACAACGCCCCCGCGCGTCATCCCGTAGAGGTATCCGGCCGCATCGTAGGAGTAGCTGATCTCCTGCTGGCGTTGGTCACGCTGGGAGATGAGGCGATAGCCGCGCCAGGCGTCGTGCTTATAGGTCAGCGTGTTGTTTTGCGGGTCGGTCACGGTGACCGTGGAGATGCCCGTCTGCGGGTCGACCTGGCTGGGCTCGGCCGGCTTCCAGGTGCCGCCGTGCTCATCGGTGTGGCTTTGCAGCCGGTCCTTGGCCGTGTCGTAGGTGTTTTGCGCCCATACCCGCCCGGACGGCAGAGTGACCTTGTCCAGTAGGTGCGGTGCGGCGAGGCGGGCCGTGTAGTGTTCGGCGGCCTCGGCGTTGCCGAGCGCCCGGTCGTACAGGGCGACCTCGTCGATCTGGCCGTCAAGCCCCCACATGGTGGGGTAAAGGTTGGCGGCTTGGTGGCGGGCCAGTTGTGGGTTGCGCCCTCGCCGATGGCGGCATATGCCATCCAGTCGTGATCGATGGTGCCGGCCAGGGAGCCGACGGCGGCGCCGTCCAGGTAAAGGCTCTGGTTGTTTGCGGCGCCGCTCAGGACCACATGGTGCCATTGGCCGTTGTTGACAGCGCCCGAGGACGTGATCGGGGAGGTGATCGGTGACCCGCTCGCGTCGAATGTGCGGAACTGGCCACGCAGTTTGCCGTCCGTGCCGACGTACAGCAGCGGCTGGCCCTCTTGGAAGAACGCCGGAATGGAGGAGGAAGGCCGCTCGGCCGAGGTGTAGGCCAGGATGCCCGAGGTCGTGGTCTTGAACCACAACTCCAGCGACAACCGGTCGTCCAAACGGGCAATCGCGTTGTCCGGCAACTCCACGAGCGACGCATCCCCGTCGAAGGACGCGGAGGTGTCGGCCGATCCGGCAAGCGCGCCGGGCTGCTCGAGATCAACACCACTATAGGTGGCCTCGCCCGCCCCCCACCCTAGACTGCGGGCCTGTGTGGTCCCTTGCGGAATGCAGATAGGCGGGACGCAAGGTGTGGGCGTAGGACCGAAGATGGACGGCTCGCCCAGCCGCCAGCACCCCACCGGCTCATCGTCCTCCACCAGGCCGCGATACAGCGAACCGGTGGCGTAGTGGTAGGTGGTGCAGTTCGGCGCGGACGTCGGGTTGCATGCGGTGCTGAGCTTGTCTCCGTCGTAGGTGTAGGTCCAGGTCTGCGGCGCACCATCGACCGGGTCGGTGGACACGGTCCCAATGTGCGAGCCGCTCCAGGTGAAGGTGAGCGACCGGCCCCCCACAGCCGTGACCTTGGCCAGTGTGCCGTTCGCGTTGTAGCTCAACTCCTGGGCGCGCCCCCGCCCGTCGACGATCCGCGTCAGCCGTCCCTGCCCGTTGAAGTGGTAGACGGTCGAGGACTGATCCATCAGCTTCCACCCGCCGCCGGACACCTGCGCCAGCGTGGCCTGCATCCCGGGCGGCGCTTGGAAGCTGCCACCTCCCTTCGGTGCGAACCGCAACCGCCGCCCGTCGGGATAGGTCACCAGCAACGCCGCGCTCGGCTCCACCTGGATCCGCATGTCGTACCGGGTCGACCAGCCGGCGCCGAACAGGCCGTCACGGCGGGCGTCCAAACTGTTGTAGGTCCGCGCGATCGACAGCGCCGGGCCCACCGTGGCCACCGAGGCGTCCACCACCGTCGTGGTGTAGTTACCCGAGACGGCCTGAAACTCCTGGCCGTTGCTGTCCCGGTTGGCCAGCTGCGAGCCGACCGACGGCTGCCGCACACCCGTGACGAACGTCCGATACGGGGACGTCACCGACCCGCCAGACGCGTCGGTAACCTTCACCGTCCACGCGTAGACCGTGGCCCACTTGAGTTCGCCCGCCGGAACCTGCCACCGGTTCACCTCAGCCGGCAGCGCCCCGGACCACACGGACGGATAGGGCGTCCCGTCGCGGCCGAAGCACCCCTCCGGCTGTCCTTCGTCCTCTTTCGGCTGTTCACAGACGGTGAACTCATACCGATACGGGGACGTACCCTCCGATGCGTAAGCCACCAGCGTCGGCGTGGTCGAAACCGACGGAGCCCCGTCCAGCGGCCACATGTCCTTGATGACGGGTGCGGCTGCCGCGGCGTCCAGCGCCTCGGCCCGCGCCGTCCCCGCCGGTAACCTGGTACTGCTCACAGCCCGCGTGCTCTGTGTCCGTGGCGCGATATCGGGGCCTACCGCACCCTTCAGCGACTTGATCTTCTGCTTGCCCCGTTTCGCGGTCACAGGCGCTGCCGTGACCGAGGCAGGCACCAGGGACGGCAGATTCTTCGTCGCGCCTATCTGCTGACGCGGTGTGTCAGGCGTCCCCTGTGCTACCGCGATGGCCGTGTCTTGAGAGTCCGCAACCGCCGGAAGCGCGGCAACTTGCGCTAAGCCCGGCATCAGTACCAGGAACAGCCCGATGTGCGCGGCCATCAGACGACGCCGCGAACGACCCCATGCCAAATACCGGCGCATACGCCGTCACGCTCCGAACCACAACGAGGGGCACCCACATCAGGGTGCCGGACGTCGCTCTCCCCACCCGGCAGGCAAGCCTGACTCGTGCGGCCCTGGAGCACTGACCAAACGGGCAAAGCGTAACTTTAGCAAGATCAGACAACAAGAGGTATCTTTGCGATTAATTCGGTACGGAACGCGACGTACCGGATCAACGGTTAGTGCGTTGACCCCGCTGTTCCTTGGGTCGCTCCTGGGATGCGAAGTAGACAGATCACGAGCGTAGGTTCCGTGGTGAACGGCCAGCGTCTGCAAGGAGTCCCACGCTCGCGACCCGGCGAGCATCGCCTGTCCAGAGCGTCGACAGTGACGTCGATCCCTGCTCGCCTGCGATTGTGACCGATCGAGGTGGTCGTGAACGCCGCTCTCGTCGGCGCCTGTCTGATCCCCAGACTGCGATGAAAGTCGAGGTCGATGCCTTTCTTCGCGAGCGGGAGTATCACCGTCGTCGACGTCGACTATCTCGGGAGTACCGGTTACGGCTGTGCGTACCGGCTCGCGTTGCGTCAGCACTGAGGGCAGGTCGACGCCACCGACTGTCCGGATGCTGTATGTCACCTCCTGCCAAGGAGCAGGCCGAGCCCCGAAAAGCCGTCATCCTGGGGCGCCAGGGCAATAGAATTCGCCGCCCTGGCAGCAAGCGGTGTGTTCGCCGGCAGGATTGAGGTCAGCCGTGGTTGATCCGCTGAGCGGGACCGTTCCCAAGTTCCAGGCTCTCACTGCTTCTCGCCAGTGACAGGGCGATCACGACACAATGGCCGGTCCTGGTGATCCCCAGAGATGCTGTTTCACGTGTTGGTGTCTCCGGCCAGGCCAAGTTACAGTTATTGCAGATATGGGAGAAGCTGGAGGTCGTCATGCCTCGTACCGGGGTTCTGGCCAACGCAACACGTGTCGAAGCGGATAGTGGTGACCGCAAGCTACTTGAGCACCTGGAGGCGACTGCGGCGGCCGCCAGGGCGTCCCTGGTGCTGCGGGGGCCTGATGGTACCGACATCGAGCTTCCGCAGTCGCTCGTGAACCTCCTGGCGGCGGCGGCGCACGACCTCGCCAAGGGCAATGCGGTCTTCGCCTTGCCGGTGGAGACTCGCCTGACGCCGAACGAGGTAGCCGAGATGCTGGGACTTTCACGGCCTTTCGTTGCACGGCTGCTCGATGAAGGCGAGATCCCTTCACAGCATCTGCCGGACAGCCGTCATCGCCTGGTTCGCCTTGTGGACGTTCTCGAGTTCCAGGCTCGCCGTGAGCGCCGCGCCGAAGGCCGTCGCCAGATCATGGAGGCCGCCGAAGAGGCGGAACTGCCCTACTGACCTTTCGGGAGGTACTGCCAGATGGCGCGGGTCTTCGTCGACACCAATGTGCTGTTCCCGTTCTCCTTGATGGACCTCATGCTCGCGCTCACCGAGGACGCCGTTCACGTCGTGGTCTGGAGTGATCATCTGTTGGAGGAGTGGGAACGTGTCATCGTGCGCGAGCAGCACCGCTCCGCACCGGCGGCCGCACGAATTGGGGCGATGATTCGAGAGTTCTTCGCCGATAGCCGTGTTCCGGAGGATGACTACAAGCACCTGCTCGATCGAATGGAGGGCCCCGATCTTGACGACTGTCATCACATGGCGGCTGCGGTCGCGGGTGGCGCCCAGACCCTCGTTACGTGGAACCTTGCAGACTTCCCCGCATCCTTCCTGAGCCAGTACGGGCTGACGGTCACCGAGCCAGACACGTACCTCTGTTCGCTGCTGAGTCAAAGCCCTCACGAGGTGATGGGCGTGCTGGCCAGAATGGCGGCCGGAAAACGGCGCCCGCCCATGACCGTCTTGGACATCATCGGCGCACTGGAAAGAGCGGGTGTTCCTGTCTTTGCGCGACGAACGCGCAGTCGCTTGTAGACGGGCCTAGGTGGGCCACTGGGGGGTTAGGAGGGGCGGAGCCCAGACAGGACGGTCCGAGCGAAGCGAGGACCGCTCAGGGTGGGCTCCAGCGGGCCAAGCCGGTAACCGGGCAAGGGGTGGGGCTGGCGAGCGGAGCGAGCGGGGGTTGAAGGGGGATCGAAAGGGGGGCGGAGCTCCCCTTGGGAGACGCTGTCTGGACTCCATGGCGCGAAGCGCCCCCAAGTGGAAGGCCGTGCTTTCGAGCCCGGAAACAGTTAAGGCGAGGGCCTCGGGATGCCGAGACCCTCGCCTTTCCCCTGGAAGGGCTTACTTGTACAGCTCGCCGTTCGGGCCGACGATCTTGCCGGACCACACGTTCTTGGCCGCGTTGTACACCGCGGCCGTCTCGCCGTCGAAGTAGGGCGAGGTGATGTAGTCGACGCGGTCGTTGCCGTCCTGGTCGGCGAAGGTGCTCGTCACACCGTTCACGTAGCCCAGGCGCTTGCCGTTGCTGTAGTTCAGGAGCCAGGGGCCGCCGTCGTAACCGGGGGTAACGGCGCACTTGAGGCCGATGTGCTCCTCGATCTTGAGCCAGGGGGCGCCGACCGCCTTGGCGGTGGTCGTGCCGTAGCAGTTCTTCGGCGTGACGCCGCTGTACGGCTTGTTGCCGTCCGGGTGCGGAGCGGCCGGGTAGCCGAAGGCGCGGACCGGCTTGCCGGTGGGCTGGTTCCAGGCGAAGCCCTGGCCGCCGACGTTGTCGCCGAGGCGACCGGCGTCCTTGGACAGCAGGATGTAGTAGTGGCCGCCCCACGCGCGCTTCGGGCCGGTGAAGCGGGCGTAGTCCTTGCGGTCCACCTGCTTCACGCCGTTGAACTGGATGCCGTTGTAGACCGTGACGAAGGCGTAGTCCTTGTCGTAGTCCTCGTAGGTGTCGAAGTCGTAGTGGGTGAAGGCCTGCTTGCCCACGTAGATGCCCCACGGGGTCTTGCCCTGGTAGTAGCCGGGGACGAAGACCCAGTTGTCGAGGAGCGCCTTGTTGCTGTCCGTGTCGTAGACGCAGTGGCCGGCCGTGGAGACCAGGTTGCGGTAGTTCGACTGGACGGAGGTGGCCGAGCACCAGCGGAACTTGCCGGAGCCGTCGACGAAGAAGACCTTGCCGATGGTCTTGGGGATGTTCACGTTCTGGGCCCTGCCGGTCGACTTCGTCTCGCCGGTCGGCGCCGTGGTGCCGGGCTTGCCGTCGGGGCTGTAGCCGCCCTTGGAGACGACCTTCCGGACTTCGTTCGCGTCCCAGGTGTACTGGGTCGCCTGCCGGAGCGCGGCTCCGTTCGAGGCGAGCCAGAAGGAGGCGACGGAGGCGGCCTCGGCCGTGTTGTTGGCCATCGGGTCGTGGGAGACGTCGCCGTCGGCCTGGGCCGTACCGGTCAGACCTACGGCGAGCAGGCCGGTCGCGAGGACGGCCCCGCCGGCGGGCAGAAGGATTCGCTTCAAGGTAACTCCAGGTTGCGCTGACATGAGGCGCCTGGTGCACCTCCATAACTCAGCAAACGGACAGTCCGGAACTTACCGGTTTGACAATGTCCATGTGAATTTCAGGTAGATCATGTCAGCGGTCCAAGGGGGCGTCGTGACCTTGTCGAGACAAAGGATCCGCTGATCACCGGAAGTGACCGGATGGTTGCAGTGATTTAGGTCACATTTGGCGGAGTGGTCTGCGCGGCGGCGCGTCGGTAGACCTCTCCGGCGGTGGTGTCGAAGTAGGGGGACGACACCGCGTCGTACCAGCCCTTCGCGTCCCTGTTCCAGGTCAGGCTGTTGACGCCGTTCAGATAGCCGGTCCAGCGGTCCTTGTTGAAGCCGATCAGCCACGGGCCGCCGCTCGCGCCCGGGCTGAAGTCGCAGTTGAGCAGCTGCACGCCCTTCTGCAGGTCGAGGCTGACGGCGGAGGTCCAGCGGGTGGGGCCTTCCTTGCACATCTCCAGGCGCTTGCCGTCGAACGGGCGGGTGCCGTCGGGCTGCGCGCCCGCCGGGTAGCCGAACGCGGCCACCGTGTACGTGGTCGGCTTCTTGTTCAGCTGGATGCCCTGGCCGCCGACGTTGTCCTGGAGCCGGCCCACGTCCTTCATGACGTAGCGGCCGTCCTTGGCCTCCCACTGGAAACCGCGGTGCACGGTCACGAACGCGTAGTCGAAGTCGTAGTCGCCCTTGCCCGACCAGTCCTCGTGCATGCTGATCGAGGAGCCCACGTAGATGCCGTCGGGCGTCTCGCCGTTGGGGCCGGGGTTGGGGACGAAGATCCAGTAGTCGGCCGCCTTGGCCTGCCGCGGGTCGTACGCGCAGTGCCCGGCCGTCGCGACGACGCTGCGGTTCGTGGCGGCGACCGCGCTGGCGGAGCACCAGTACTCCTTGTCCCCGAACCGGAAGAACACCTTGCCCATGGTCCTGGCGACCGAGCCCTTGCGCGGCAGCACGGGGCGCACGGCCTGCGCGGCGGTGGCCCGCGTGACGGCGGTCGCGACCTGCGTGGCGGGGTTGGAGGCCTGCGTGGAGGCCGACGGCGCCGGGGTGGCGGCCTGGGCGCCGGGCGTCGCGGGGCTGTAGCTGTCGGCCTTCTTGAGCTGGTCGGGCGTCCAGTAGTCGGCGACCCGCTTCACGTCCACCGCGGTCTTGGCCAGCGACACGGCGAAGACCTTGCTGTCAGGCGCGGCGTTCGCGATCCCCGTGAAGGCAGGCGACAGCAGCAGCGCGCTGCTGAGCGCAGCCGCCACCAAGTGCCTGGCCCGGGGGATCATGAATTAGCCTTTCTTGGGGTCGTAAGGGTGGATTTTTCCAGATGAACTGGTGGTATTGCAGCCAGGATAGACATTCGTTACCTGATCAAGGGTGCACAGTGCACTATAAGGACACCGTCAGACAGATCTCTAAATGATCATTGGTAAGGGATGTTTCCGCAGGTCGGAGTGGGTGTAGGCGCTTGTTGAATTCCACTCATTCCACGCCCGCTCCAGTGATGTACGCCTCAGGGGAAGGCCCCGGTTCCCGAGGGAACCGGGGCCTCGGGTGCCACCTCGATCAGCGGAAGTTGCCGGTCCAGCGGTTGGCTGCGGCCTTGTAGACCTTGTACGTGTCGGTGTTGAAGTACGGGGACGAGATGTAGTCGTAGCGGTCGTTGGCGTCGGTGTCCCATGCGACGCTGTTGACGCCGACCAGGTAGCCGGTGCGCGACGCGCTCTTGTAGTTGTAGATGAACGGCCCGCCGCTCGCGCCGGCGGTGAAGGAGCACTTGAAGCCGACGTGCTCCTGGAGGTTGTACTTCCTGGCCTCGGGCATCGGCCTGGTCTTGCCGTAGCAGAACTTCATCGTGCGGCCGGTGTAGGGCTTGTCGCCGTCGGGGTGCTCGCCCGCCGGGTACCCGAACGAGAACACGTTCAGCTTCGTGCTCCTGTTCCAGGTGAAGCCCTGGCCGCCGACGTTGTCGCCGAGGCGGCCGACGTTCTTGACCGTCCACTGCCAGCGGTTGCCGACCTTCTCCCAGTTGACCTTGATGCCGTTGTAGACGTTGACGAACGCGTAGTCGAAGTCGTAGTCCTCCTTCACCACGAAGTCGTCGTGCGCGTTGAACGTCTTGGCGGCGTAAATGCCGTAGGGCGCCTTGCCCTCCCAGACATTGTTGCCGTCCCAGTACGACGGAATGAAGATCCAGTTGTCGTAGAAGGTGTTCTTGGCGGTGTCGTAAACGCAGTGGGCCGAGGTCGCCACGAGGTTGCGGTACTTGCCCTGGACCGAGCTGGCCGAGCAGTAGCGCCAGCTCCTCGGGTCGCGCGGGTCGGCCTTCGGCAGCGTGAAGAACACGCGGCCGACCGTGTTGGGCAGATTGACGTGCTTGCTCTTCTTGGCCTTCGTCTTCTCCTCGCCGATCGGCGGGACGGATCCCGGAGGGCCGTCAGGTGCGTCGTTGCTGCCCTTGACGCCCTTGGAGGTCAGGTCGAGGCCGTCGTCGTAGTCGGTGGCCAGCTTGATGCGGTCGGGGGTCCAGAACTGGATCGCCTGCTCGGCGGGGGTGGCGGAGTTCTGGGACACGACGTCGGCGGGTGCTTGGGCGTTGGCCGGGGTGCCGCCGACCATGCCCGCGGCCAGCCCGACGGCCATCAGGCCGGCGAGCGGGAACGCGATGCGCCTTGCTCGGGAAAACATGGAGCTCCTTTCGGCTTTCGGCGGCCCAGAGCGGGGTACTGCGCCCCGGTGGGCCAGGAAAACGATCGGAACGTTAATGAATGGGGCCAGGGGATGGCCATGAAACGACGCGAAAAAGCATGGCCCGGTTCCGTTCCGTTATCGAAATAGCGAAACCGCATGTATTCGTAATTGGCATCCCCGCAGGTCGCGCCGCCCGTTTTTTGTCTTGCGCAACAGCGGTAACAGGCATTATCAAATGCCACTTCTTATCAACCGAATCTTGTTCTGGTTAGATGGATTCATGGATCCTCGCACCCCCTGTCTCATCGGCATCGCACAACGCACCGTCCGCGAGCAGCCCGGCCCGGAACCACTCGATCTGTGGGAGGAGACCGCACGCGCGGCCGCCGAGGACGCCCGGCTTCCCGTCGGGCGGCTGGACTCGATCCAGATCGTCCACACCGACTCGTGGCAGTACGACTCGCCGGTCGGCCGCCTCGCCGAGAGGCTCGGCGCGGCACCACGCCACCGTGCGTACTCCAAGGTCAGCGGTACGGCCCCGCAGGTGCTCATCGGCGAGGCGGCGGCCAGGATCGCGGCGGGCGAGCTCGACTCCGCGCTGGTCGCGGGGGCCGAGGCGCTGGCGACGCGCCGGGCGTACCGGCGGGCGGGCGAGCACGTCCCGTGGAGCCACCCCGCCGTGCCCAAACCTCCGTACGGGTGGGAGCGCCCGCCGCACCCGTACGCGCTGGCCCACGGGCTCTTCCTGCCGGTGCACACCTACGCGATCATGGAGACGGCGCGGCGGGCGGCGTCCGGGCTCGCGATCGAGGAGGAGATGCGCGACAGGGGCCGGATGATGGCGCCGATGACCGAGGTGGCCGCCGCGAACCCGTACGCCTGGCGGCGGACCGCCCGCACTCCTGACGAGCTCGCGAAGGGCGACCGCTTCGTCGGCTGGCCCTACACCAGGGACACGGTGGCCGTGCTGGAGGTGGACCAGGCGGCGGCCGTCATCCTGGCCAGCTCGCGGCTGGCCGACCGGCTCGGGGTGCCGGCCGACCGGCGGGTCTACCTGCGCGGGTGGGCGTACGGGGAGGACACCTGGGAGGTGGCCGCGCGGCCCGAGCTCGGGGCCTCCCGGGCCGTCGCGCGCGTGGCGGAGGCGGCTTTCCGGCGGTCCGGGCTCGGGCTCGACGACATGCACGCGCTCGACCTGTACAGCTGTTTCGCGGTGGCGTTGCGGCAATCGTGCGACGCGATCGGGCTCGATCCCCTGGACCGGCGCGGGCTCACCGTCACCGGCGGGCTGCCGTACGCGGGCGGGCCGGCCAGCGACTACGTCCTGCACTCCACGGCGACCATGGCGGGGCTGCTGCGGGCCCAGTCGGGGCACGGGCTGGTGAGCGGGGTGGGGATGCATCTGACCAAGCACACGTACGCGGTGTGGTCCAGCGAGCCGGGAGGGCGGCTGGGGAGCGCCGCGCCGGTGTTCGTGGCGGAGGAGGTGCCTCTGGTGGGGAGCTGGTCGGGGGAGGCGGTGGTGGCGGGGTACACGGTGGCGCACGGGCGCGACGGCGCCGCCGAGCGCGGGGTGCTGGTGGTGGAGGTGCCGGGTGGGCGGGCTTATGCGGTGGTGGAGGAGGCGGGGCTGCTGGCGGATGCGGAGTCGCGGGAGCTGGTGGGGCAGGTGGTACGGGTGGCTTCTGACGGGAAGGTCAACGTGGCCGCCTGGTGACCTGAAGTGGATGCAAAAGCTGTGACCGCATGACTACTATCTGGAGTTGACATTTTTATGTCAGCAGCGGACGCTGGAGTCATGCGGAGGACAACGGTGCGCATCGACGAGACGCTCCTCAACGAGGCGAAGGCGTACGCGGCACGTAACGGACGCAGTCTCAACTCAGTGATGGAGGACGCCTTGAGGCAACTGCTCAACCGCTCCACGGAGGTGGCCGATCGGCCGCGGGTGGAGCTGATCACCTCTGGCAGCCGGCTCATGCCCGGGATCGAGCTCACACCGGAGTTCATCTACAGCATGATCGAGCAGGACGACATCGAGCGCTACCTGAAGGTGCAGGCCGATGCTGCTCAGTGACATCAACGTCCTCGTCAATGCCTTCCGCAGGGAGGCCCCCGCTCACGTCGCCTGCCACAAGCTGGTCGAGGAGCTGATCAACGGCGACTCCGCCTACGCGGTCACCGACTACGTGATCAACGGGGTCATCCGGGTGCTCAGTGTCGCGGCGCTCCACGACCCCCCTCCGACGATGGAGGAGATCCTCGGGTTCGCCGACCAGGTGCGCAACCAGCCACACGCCGTCGTCCTCAACCCGGGCGAGCGGCACTGGGAGATCTTCACGAGACTCTGCCGTGAGGCGGACGCCCGAAGAAAGCTCATCCCCGATGCCTACCTCGCCGCACTCGCCATCGAGCACGGTTGTGAATTTGTGACCTGCGACAAGGATTTCGCCAGGTTCCAGGGCTTGCGCTGGCGGTCGCCGCTCAACTGAACTGGAGGAAAGGGCGCAGGCCCGCACTACTCGGCTAGGAACGTCGTGGCTGACCGGTTCGACGTCATCGAGGTGGGCGAGCGCGGTCGCCGCCGGTGGGTCGGGCTGGTGGTGGTACTCGCGCTCGTGTTGATCCCTGTCGCCGGCCTGCTCATCAGCCGTGATCCCGAGGCCGCGCCGCCGCCGGCGGGACCGACCTCCGAGCCCATCAGGTCCCTGACCACGATCGACAGTGCCCCCAACGTCCTCACCGTCCGGCCCGCGGTCAAGGGCGGTGAAGAGGTCATGGAGGTGGTGTTCCCGCACGGGTTACGGGCCGAGGTGCGATATCCGGCAGAGCTTGCTCTCGCCGCCATGGGATCGCGGCCCTTCCAGGGCGTCTGGATCGACGGGCAGTATCGGCAGTTGTCCGCCCCGTACAACGGTGAGTTCGAGGTGACCGCGGGCGGCCGGCCGATCAGGAACTACGCACCCAACGTCACCCTCTGGCCCCGCAGGGCGGGCAGCGGCTACTACGGGCAGGTGCTGCTGTTCGAGTTCGGGCCGTGGCGGCTGGCGATGTACGACCGGGGGCAGGGGCTGACGTTCGACCAGCGGCTGGTCCTCGCGCGAGGGCTGAAGGGCAGGCAGACCAAGGACGGCTACCTCGTGCTGTCGGCCAAGGCGCCCGCGCGGCTGGCCAGGCCCGGGGAGACGGCGCAGGGGGAGCCGATGGGGCCGCAGCTCTGGTTCGGCGGCGGCGCGGGGGAGATGGTCGCGCTGGTGCCCACGCCCGGCTGCAGGAAGCAGGCCGGCATGCCGAGCGTGATCAAGGGGCGCGGGCGGCCGGCCGGCTCGGTGTGCAGGGGCGACGTGCTGGTCGCGGTCACGGGGCCACGGCCGTTCATGGAGCGGGCCTTGGAAGGGATCCGGATCACGCTGAAGTAGGGTGCGGCCATGTTCGCCGTAACCGCCACACAGACCGATCCCGACAACCCACTCGCCGGGCTGACGCTCGGCGAGCGTCCGGAGCCGAAGGTCCCGGACGGATGGACGACCGTCTCCGTGCGCGCGGCCGCGCTCAACCACCACGACCTGTGGACGCTCAAAGGCGTCGGCATCAGACAGGACCGGCTGCCGATCGTGCTCGGCTGCGACGCCGCGGGCGTGGACGAGGACGGCAACGAGGTCATCGTGCACTCCGTGATCGGCACGGGCGCCGACGAGACGCTCGATCCCAAGCGCACGCTGCTGTCCGAGGTGCACGACGGCACCTTCGCCGAGCGGGTGGCCGTGCCGCGGCGCAACCTCGTGCCCAAGCCGGCCGGGCTCGGCTTCGAGCACGCCGCCTGCCTGCCCACGGCCTGGCTGACCGCGTACCGGATGCTGTTCGACAAGGCCGGGCTCGAGCCCGGCTCCACCGTGCTGGTGCAGGGCGCGGGCGGCGGCGTCGCCACCGCGCTGATCGCGCTCGGCCGGGCCGGCGGCTACCGGGTCTGGGCGACCAGCCGCTCCGAGGAGAAGCGCGAACGTGCCCTCGAACTCGGCGCCGACCAGGTGTTCGAGCCGGGCGCGCGGCTGCCGGAGCGGGTGGACGCGGTCATGGAGACCGTCGGTCAGGCCACCTGGGACCATTCGCTCAAGTCGCTCAAGCCGGGCGGCCGCATCGTCGTCAGCGGCGCCACCAGCGGCGCGGTCCCGCCCGCCGACCTGAACCGGGTCTTCTTCCTGCAGCTGTCCGTCATCGGCTCCACGATGGGCACGCGGGAGCAGCTCGGCCGGCTGGCGGTCTTCCTGGAGCAGACCGGTGTCCGGCCCGTCGTCGACAGGGTGCTGCCGCTGGCGGAGGCGCGGGACGGGTTCGCGGCCATGGCCGAAGGGGAGATCTTCGGGAAGATCGTCTTTACCGTCTGAATAAGTAAAGGGTTACTTCCCGGCTTTCCGGGTGATACAAGCATGAGTGGGCTTGTCTCACCCGGGAGGCCGTCATGATGGAGGTTCAGCCCTTCGGTCCAGGTTCGATGCACTGGGACACCACCGGCGAATACCGCAATCTGCTCGTCGCCGGGAGCGCGCTGGTCATGCAGACCATGCACCCGGCCGTGGGCGCGGCCGTCGCCGAGCACTCCACGTACAAGGACGACCCGTGGGGCCGGCTCACCCGCACGCTCGTCTCGATCCAGAAATGGGTGTACGGCGGCGCGGACGGCCCGGCGGAGGGCGAGCGGCTCAGGAAGCTGCACCGGCCGATCAGCGGGGTGGACGAGCTCGGCAGGCCCTACCACGCCCTGAACGGCGAGGCATGGGCGTGGGTGCACCTGTCGCTGTTCGAACGCTTCATCGTTCTCAACCGCTATTTCGGCACCCCGTTCACCGTCGAGCAGGAGCGGCGGCTCTACGCCGAGTCGCGGCAGCTCGGCGCGATCCTGCGGGTGCCGGAGCGGGAGATGCCCGCGGACCTGGAGGCGTTCTGGCGGTACTTCGACGCCATGGTGGCCGACCGGCTGGAGGCGCACCCGACGGCGCTCGACGTGCTGTCGGTTCTGCGCGGCACGCCGGCGCCGCCCGGGCTGCCGAGGCCGCTGCGGCGGCTCTGGACACCTGTGGGGGTCGGATCGGGGGAGTTCAACTACTTCGTGACGGTCGGCGCCCTGCCGCCCGCCGTACGGCGGAAGCTGGGCCTGTCGTGGACGGCGAGGGAGGAGCGGCGCTTGCGGCACCTCGGGCATGCGGTGGCCATGCTGACGCCGCGCCTGCCCGAACGCCTGAGGTACATGCCCATCGCCTACCACGCCCGCAAGGCCGCCCGCGGGACGCGCCGCCTGGAACGGCACCTCCGCTCCGCCTGAACGGAGGTCAGCCTTCGAGGATCTCGCGGACGCGGCGGCGGGCCTCGTCGAGCGCCGTCCGCAGCTCCGCCAGCTTCTCCGGCGTCAGCCGGGCCTCGGACGCCTCCTGGCGGGCCTCGGCGATGAAGTCGGCCAGCAGCTCGCCCAGCTCCGCGTCGAGGTCGGCGCGGCTGGTCGGCGAGCCTCCCAGCGTGGCCCAGGCCTCGGACCAGATCCTGCGCCACTCCCTGCTGAGCCGCTCGCCCTCGTCCTGCCAGTGGTAGGCGTGCTCCATCCACTGCCGCTTCTGCTGCTCCTTGAGCCGCCTGAAGTCAGCCTTCTGCTGCTCCTTGAGCCGCTGGGTGTCCTCCCGGGTCCCCGTGCGAACGTCCTTGGCCATCCGCGTGAGCTCCTCGCGCAGCGACTTGACCGTGTCGCGGACGTCCTCCTTGACCTCGCGGGCGATGTCGCGCACGGAGGCGGAGATCTCCTGCTCCAGGTCGTCGAGCTCGTCGAGCCGGGCGTTCAGCTCCTCGCGGCCCTTGTCGGTGATCGAGAACACCTTCTTGCCCTCGACCACCTCGTGCGTCACCAGGCCCTCCTCCTCCAGCCGGGCCAGGCGCGGGTAGATCGTGCCGGGGGAGGGCGAGTAGACCCCGAGGAAGCGGTCCTGGAGCAGCCTGATGACCTCGTAACCGTGACGCGGGCTCTCTTCCAGCAGCTTGAGCAGGTACAGCCGGAGCCGGCCGTGACCGAAGACAGGGCTCATTCCTTCTCCCCCTTGAGCAGCGCGACCTCGCCGGAGACCGTGATCGCCGACAGCGACGCCATGCCGCCGCCCAGCCTGCCCGACATCGACTTCGTGCCGGGGCCGTTCGAGTTGAACAGTTCGTGGAACGTGCTGACCAGCCTGCCGGAGGTGGACCGCACGCTCACGTCCGCCTCCACGTTTTCCGGCAGCCTGACAAGGATGTCACCGGAAACGCTGTTGAGCGTCACGTGGCCGGTCGGCCGCAGCGCCAGATCCGCCGTTATGCGGCCGGAGACGGTGTTCGCCTTGAGCCGGCGCGGGGTGCCGTCGGCCACGGTCAGGTCGCCCGAGACGCTCTTGAACGCCAGGTCGCCGTCCATCGCCCGGCTCTCCACGGGGCCCGAGACGGTCGTCGCGTTCACGTCACCGCTGACGCCGTCGAGCACGATCTCCGCGGACACGCTCCTGACCTGCGTCATCCTCTCGAACCCGGCCACCACGGCGGGCGCGGAGACCACTCCGGCGTTGACGGTGCAGTGCTTGGGGACGGTGATCGTCAGGACCGTCCTGCGCCGGTCGCGCCGCAGCCAGCCGAGGAGGCCGTCCCAGGTGAGGTCCTTGTAGGTGATGGAGAGCTCCTTGGCGTCCTCGTCGTACGTGACCAGCAGCGGGGAGGCCGATTCGATCTCGGACACTTCGACTGTGGGTGGGCCGTCGCTGGCCAGCACGGCCAGGCGGCCGGCGACTATTCGCACGTCGAGCGCGTCCACCTGGCCGAATGTCAGCTGTTCCGGGCCTTCGATCGTCCACTGCTGCATGTTCCCCCGCCCTTCTGGCGTACCCGTCCTCACTACTAACACGATATGTCGCGTTTTCGCGAAACTCAAGATGTATCGCGTTGCGGCCCATAGGTGCCGTGATCCCCGGCCGTACTTCGGCTGACGTCCCTTGGGGATCCGTCCGGGCGAGGGCCACGGGACCGCCTGAGGAAGGGGGGCGATGGACGGCCTGGCCTGGGCTGAGGGCCCTCAAGGGAGAGACGGGCCGGGGCCCTCGGGGCGAGGGGCTGGGGCCGTCGGGGTGAGGGATTGGGGCCGTCGGGGTGGCGGGCGGGGCCCCCTTGCCGCCGTGTCTCGGGAAGGGGGCGCGGTGGGCGGGGTCAGTCGTCCTCGTCGTCGTCGAGCCGTGCCAGCCAGGTGGCCAGCCGCTCGATCGGGATCTCGAACTCCGGGTTGAGGTCGACGAACTCGCGCAGCCGCTCGCCGAGCCAGAGCAGGCTGACCTCCTCCTCGCCCCGCCGCTCGACCAGTTCCTCGATCCCCCGATCGGTGAAGTACATCTTTCTCAAGTCCTCCTGAAACGGCAGTGAGCCCCCAGCCGGGGCCGGGGGCTCACTCTGGTGTTGGATCAGCCGAACAGCTCGTGGAGGATTTCCTCGAGCTCGGTGTCGTGCGAGTTGTGCGAGCCCGTCGCCGGCGAGCTGTTGGGGCGGCGCGAGACGCGCCGCACCGGCCGGCCGGCCAGCGTCTGCGGGTCCTCGGCCAGCTTGAGCGCCAGGTACGGCCACGGCCCCATGTTGACCGGCTCGTCCTGCGCCCAGATCAGCTCCGCCTGCGCCCCGTAGCGGGACAGCTCGGCGGCCAGCTCCTCACCCGGGAACGGGTAGAGGCGCTCCAGCCGGACGATCGCGACGTCGTCGCGGCCCTTCTTGGTGCGCTCCGCCGCCAGGTCGTAGTAGAGCTTGCCGGACGTGAGCACGACCCTGGTGACCTTGGACGCGTCCACGGTCGTGTCGCTCAGGACCGGCTGGAAGGTGCCCGTGGTGAAGTCGGACGCCTTGGACGTGGCCGCCTTGTGGCGCAGCAGCGACTTCGGCGTGAAGACCACCATCGGCTTGTGCCGCTGCGACTCCACCTGCCAGCGCAGGAGGTGGAAGTAGTTGGCCGGGGTCGTGGGCTGCGCGACCGTCATGTTGTCGAGCGCGCAGACCTGCAGGAACCGCTCGATGCGGGCCGAGGAGTGGTCGGGGCCCTGGCCCTCGAAGCCGTGCGGCAGCAGCAGCACGACGGAGGACTTCTGGCCCCACTTCTGCTCGCCCGACGAGATGAACTCGTCGATGATCGTCTGGGCGCCGTTGACGAAGTCGCCGAACTGCGCCTCCCAGGCGACCAGCGCGTCCGGGCGGACGACGCTGTAGCCGTACTCGAAGCCGAGCGCCGCGAACTCGCTGAGCAGCGAGTCGTAGACGTAGAACTTCGTGGTGCCCTCGTTGAAGGTCTTGAGCGGCGTGTGGTCGGCGCCGGTCATCCGGTCCACCAGGACGGCGTGGCGTTGCGTGAACGTGCCGCGGCGCGAGTCCTGGCCGACCAGGCGCACCGGGTGGCCGTCGATCAGCAGCGAGCCGAAGGCGAGCGTCTCGCCCATCGCCCAGTCGATCGTGTCCGTCTCGACCATCTGGCCGCGGCGCTGCAGCACCGGCGCCAGGCGCGGGTGCGGCGTGAAGCCCTCGGGCAGGTTGAGCTGGGTGTCGACGATGCGCTTGAGCGTCTCGTCGCTGATCGCGGTCGGCGTGTCGTCGTGGGACCACTTGACGACCTCGGTCGGCGGCACCCGCATCGCGGCTGCCTCGGCGGGCTTCTTCACCGCCTCGCGGGTCTCGGTGAACGCCTGCTCCAGCTTGGCCTGGTAGTCGCGCAGCGCCTGCTCGGCCTCCTCGACCGTGATGTCGCCCCGGCCGATCAGCGCCTCGGTGTAGAGCTTGCGGGTCGAGCGCTTGGCGTCGATCAGGTCGTACATCAGCGGCTGGGTGAAGGCGGGGTTGTCGCCCTCGTTGTGGCCGCGGCGGCGGTAGCAGATGAGGTCGATGACGACGTCCTTGCGGAACGTCTGGCGGTATTCGTAGGCCAGCTGGCCCACGCGCACCACGGCCTCGGGGTCGTCGCCGTTGACGTGGAAGATCGGGGCCTGGATCATCCGGGCCACGTCGGTCGCGTAGACCGAGGACCTGGAGGAGGCGGGCGAGGTGGTGAAGCCCACCTGGTTGTTGACCACCACGTGCACGGTGCCGCCGGTGCGGTAGCCGCGCAGCTGCGACAGGTTGAGCGTCTCGGCCACGACGCCCTGGCCGGCGAAGGCCGCGTCACCGTGGACGAGGACGGGCAGGACGGTGAAGCCCTCCTCGCCGCGCTCCAGGAGGTCCTGCTTGGCGCGGACGACGCCCTCGAGCACCGGGTCGACCGCCTCCAGGTGGGAGGGGTTGGCGACCACGGAGGAGGTGATGGTCTTGCCGCTCGGCGAGGTGAACGTGCCCGTCGCGCCGAGGTGGTACTTCACGTCACCGGAGCCGTGCGCCGTGCGCGGATCGATGTTGCCCTCGAACTCGCCGAAGATCTGCGCGTACGACTTGCCCACGATGTTGGCCAGCACGTTGAGGCGGCCGCGGTGCGCCATGCCGATGACGACCTCGTCGAGGCCCTCGTCGGCGGCGTCGCTGATCACGGAGTCGAGCAGCGGGATCAGGGACTCGCCGCCCTCCAGGGAGAAGCGCTTCTGGCCGACGAACTTCGTCTGCAGGAACGTCTCGAACGCCTCGGCGGTGTTGAGCCGGGACAGGATGTTGAGCTGCTCGTCGCGCTCGGGCGACTTGTGCGGCTTCTCCACCCGCGCCTGGATCCAGGCCCGCTCCTCGGGGTTCTGGATGTGCATGTACTCGATGCCGACCGTGCGGCAGTAGGAGTCGCGCAGCACGCCGAGGATCTCGCGCAGCTTCATCAGCGGACGGCCGCCGAAACCGCCCGTGGCGAACTCGCGCTCCAGGTCCCACAGCGTCAGCCCGTGGGACTGGATGTCGAGGTCGGGGTGCTTGCGCTGCTTGTACTCGAGCGGGTCGGTCTCGGCCATCAGATGGCCGCGCACGCGGTAGGCGTGGATCAGCTCGATCACGCGGGCGGACTTGGACACGTCGTCGTCGTGGGAGGCCGAGACGTCCTGGACCCAGCGGACCGGCTCGTACGGGATCCGCAGCGCCTCGAAGATCTCGTCGTAGAAGCCGTCCTCGCCCAGCAGCAACCGGTGGATCTGGCGCAGGAAGTCGCCCGACTGGGCGCCCTGGATGATCCGGTGGTCGTAGGTGCTGGTGAGCGTCATGACCTTGGAGACGGCCAGGCGCGACAGCGTGTCGGGCGAGGCGCCCTGGTATTCGGCCGGGTATTCCATCGCGCCGACGCCGATGATCGTGCCCTGACCGGGCATCAGGCGCGGCACGGAGTGCACGGTGCCGATCGTGCCGGGGTTGGTCAGCGAGATCGTGGTGCCGGCGAAGTCGTCGACGCCCAGCTTGCCCGCGCGGGCCTTGCGGACGACGTCTTCGTAGGCCATCCAGAACTGGCGGAAGTCCATCTCCTCGGCGCCCTTGATCGAGGGCACGAGGAGCTGGCGCTCGCCGTTGCTCTTCTGGACGTCGATCGCCAGGCCGAAGCCCACGTGCTCGGGCTTGATCAGCGTCGGCTTGCCGTCGACCTCCGTGTAGGAGTAGTTCATCTCCGGCATGGCCCGCAGGGCCTTGACGATCGCAAAACCGATCAGGTGCGTGAAGGACACCTTTCCGCCGCGACCCCGCTTGAGGTGATTGTTGATCACGATGCGGTTGTCGATCAGCAGCTTGGCCGGGATCGCGCGCACGCTGGTGGCCGTCGGGACCGTCAGCGACAGGTCCATGTTGGCGGCCGTGCGAGCGGCGGCGCCGCGCAGCTTGACCTCCTCGGCGCCCTTGGGCACCGGGGCGGCGGGCTGCTTCGGCTTCTCGGCAGCAGGGGGCGCCTTGGGCGGCGCCTGCGGGGGAGCGGGAGCGGTCACGGTGCCGTTCGCCACCTCCCTGACCGGCGCTGCCCGGCCCGTTCCGGAATCAGGGTTGTAGTCAGCGAAGAAGTTCCACCATGCCTTGTCGACAGACTCGGGATCTTGGAGGTACTTCTGGTACAGCTCGTCGACAAGCCACTCGTTCTGACCAAAGCTTGCCAGCGGGTTTGTCCGCGACGACTCAGACGACACGGCGGAAATCGCCCTCTTCCGCAGATCGGCGTTGATGTTAGAGAACCTGTCCAAGGCTACTCGCCCGGACCGGCAGCGCGCGCCGAAGAGGCTGTGCCGCCTCGAACGATCCTCTCAGGACAGTGCAAAGAGGTCACGCCCCCCTAGTCAATCCGGGTGGTGCCGCAATTATTACTCTTTGGTATCAACGCCACGACGGGAGGTTTATTTCCCGCCGGACACCAATCTGCTAGCAATCCGCACCTCTGGTGACAACTCGGACAGCAGGTCGGCCAGTTCCTCGCCCGCCTCCTTGAGCTCCTCCAGCGACATCGGCTCGAGGCGTTCGAGAAGGAAGATCGCGTTGGTGGTCTCCTCGGTGAGCCGGGTGCGCACGACCTGACGCCAGTTCCACCTGCGGCAGGTGACGCCGACGTCGTCGCGCCAGACCACCTCGCCCGGCTCGGGCGTGCCGAGCGCCTCCTCCGAAGCCTCGTCGCCGGTCGCCCGCACCAGCCGGGCCGGGCCCACGTAGTGGTCGAGGTCCTCGCCGCCGATCGGCAGCGCGTGCTTCACGCTGATCGAGTTGTACGCGTCCACGGCCCGGTTGATCTCCGGCAGCGGCATCCTGCGGGTCAGGGCGTCGACCGAGGGCCTCGTCCGCTGCGGTTTGGCGCCGAACGCCCGATAGGCGTCCTTCCAGGCGTCGATCTTGTCCGCCTGCACCTCGCACTCGGAGGCCGCCGCCAGCCATGCCCGGGACCGGTCGTCCGTGGGCCCGTTGCCCAGGCCGTGCGCGGTCATGACCAGCACCGCGAAGTCGGGGCGCAGCGCGAAGACGGAGTCGTCCACCCAGATGTCGTCAAGCATCCCCACAGTCTAGGAGCGGCCCAGACCGCAAAAATCCCTTTGCAAAATTAGCTTTGCGGTCTAGCGTGGGACGCATGAAGGAGCAGTACAGGATCAGCGACCCGCGGGTGCTCAAGGCGGTCTCCCACCCGCTGCGCGTGCGCCTGCTCGGCCTGCTGCGTTCCGACGGCCCCGCGACCGCGAGCGAGCTGGGGCGCAAGGTCGGCGAGAGCTCGGGCTCCACCAGCTACCACCTGCGGGAGCTGTTCAAGTACGGCCTCATCGAGGAGGACGACGACCGGCGCGACGGGCGCGAGCGGCGCTGGCGGGCCGCCCACCACTACACCTCGTGGGACGCCGGCGAGATGTCCGCCACGGCCGAGGGCCGCGAGGCGGTCCGGATCATGCACCTGCGGCAGGCCGAGTTCGTCGGGCGGGTGCTGGAGGAGTTCGACCTCGGCGGCTGGTCGCGCGAGTGGGTCGACACGGCGGGGATGAGCGACCACATCGTCTCGCTGCCGCCCGCCGGGGTGCGCGAGTTCAACGACAAGGTCGAGGGGCTGCTGCGAGACCTCGTCGCCAAGTACGCCGGCGATCCCGAGGCCAGGCAGGTCAGCGCCTGGCACGGCGCCGTGCCGCGATCGCAGGAGGAGAAGCCGTGACCGCACGCTCGGCCTTACGCCGCTACATGCTCGTCAGCTTCCTGACCTGGCTGCCCGTGGGCCTGATGGTGGCCACCATGGTGCTGCTCATGACCGCGCGGGGGCTCAGCCTGGCGGAGGTGGGGCTGGTGGTGACGGTGTTCTCGGTCGTCACCGCCACCCTGGAACTGCCGACCGGCGGCCTGGCCGACGTCCTCGGGCGGCGCGTGGTCCTGGCCGTCTCAGCCGCGTTCACCGTGGCCGCGCTCGCGCTGATCGCCGTCTCCACCACGTTCTGGATGTTCCTGATCAGCGGCGTGCTCAAGGGCGTGGCCAGGGCGTTGTCCAGCGGCCCGGCCACGTCCTGGTACGTCGACACGCTCCACGGGATCGAGGGCCGGGACGCCGACCTCAGGCCCGGGCTGGCCAGGGGTGGCGCGATGGAGTCGGTGGCGCTGTGCGTGGGCGTGCTGGCGGGTGGCGGCCTGCCGCTCCTGGCGCCGGCGCAGGTGATCTTCCCGCTGGCCGCGCCGCCGCTGGTGGGCGCGACGGCGGCGGCCGTGCTGCTGGTCGTGGTGTTGATCGCGATGCCGGAGCCGGCGCACGCCCGCAGGTCGCTGCCCGGCGTCCTGCGCGAGGTCCCGGGCACGGTCGGGGCGGGCCTCCGGCTGGCGGCGGGCGCGCCCGTGCTGCGCCGCATGACGGCCGCCGCGGCGGCCTCCGGCGTGGTCCTGTGCAGCATCGAGCTGCTCACCCCCGGGCGGCTGGCCGAGCTGGCCGGCACGGCCGAGCGGGGCAGCCTGGCCTACGCCGTGGTCTCGGCGCTCGGGTTCGCGAGCAGCGCGGCGGGCAGCGCGCTCGCACCCCGGGTGGCCCGGCTGGCCGGTGGATCGGCGCGTGGATCGGCGCGTGGATCGGCTGGGGGCGCGATCGCCGGCACCGTGCTGGCCGCGCTGTCCGTCGGGGCGCTCGCCGCGACGGCGGGGCTCGGCGGCCCGGCGGGGCTGGTGAGCGCCGGGCTGGCGTACATGACGCTCTTCGTGGGGCTCTCGGTGGCGGGACTGCTCTGCCTGGAGATGACCCACAACGCGGTCAGCTCGGCCGAGCGCACCACCGTCACCTCGACGAGCTCGCTGTCCCTGCAGACGGGCGGGGTCGTGGCCAACCTGACGCTCGGCGCGCTGGCCGGGCAGGCGGGGACGGGCGTCGCGTGGGCCGGCGCCGCGCTGGTGGTGCTGGCCTCGGCCCTGCTGTTCGTACGGATGCCCGCGCCTACAGGCTCCAGTCGATCTGCGGCCCCACGGGCACGATCCCACTCGGGTTGATGTTGGTCTGGGTGATGTAGTAGTGACGCTTGATCTGGTCGAAGTCGGTGGTCTCGCGGAAGGCCGGGATCGCGTGCAGGCGCCGTGCGTACGCCCACAGCGCCGGATAGTCGATCAGCCGCCGGACCGAGCACTTGAAGTGCGCGTAATAGACGGCGTCGAACCTGGCGAGGGTCGTGTACAGGCGCACGTCGCTGTCGGTGAGCACGTCGAAGAGGTGTTCCGACTCGGCCAGGCGCACCTCCAGGAAGTCGAGCGTGCTGAAGACCCGGGCCACGGCCTCCTCGTACACCTGCTGGTCACGGGAGAAGCCCGCCTCGTAGACCGCGTTGTTGAGGCCGTGGTAGAGGCGGTCGTTCATGATGTCGATGTCGGGGCGAAGGCGTTCCGGATAGAGGTCGGGGGAGGTTCCCCATGACATTTCCAGATCGAGGGTGATCTGCGGGAAGTCGTTGGTGACGATCCGCTTGTCCTTGGCGTCCCAGATGCATGGCACGGTGTAGCGGCCCGTGTAGTCCGGGTCGGTGGCGTGGTAGAGCTCCGACAGATACTCGGGATCGCCGTCCGGGACGCGCCAGCCCTTCTCGTCGCGGATGGGGTCGACGATCGTGACGTCCAGCACGTCCTCCAGGCCGAGCAGCGCCCGGACGATCAGCACGCGCTGCGCCCATGGGCAGGCGTAGGAGGCGTAGAGGCGGTAGCGGCCCGGCTCGGGAGGGCCGAGGCGGTCGGTGAAGCGATTCGGCTGCCGGACGAAGCGGCCATCTTCGGAGAGCTCGCGGCGCAGCTTCATGACCCCAGTAGAGCATGATTCGGACACAGAACTATATTCGGCATGTGTCGAAATTTGTGGTGACTCCCGCGAGCCTGGCGCAGCGGGAGGCGTGGGTGGGCGGGGCGATCCCCGAGGTCGAGCGGGTGCGTCCGGGGCTGTGGTCGGTCCCGGTGCCGATTCCCGTCAACCCCCTGCGGTACGTGCTGGTCTATGTCCTCGAACTGCCCGACGGCGTGGTGATCGTCGATGCCGGGTGGAACACCGACGAGGCGTACGACGCGCTCGTCGCGGGTCTCGGCGTGGCCGGGTACGCGATCACCGACGTCAAGGGCGTGCTCGTCACCCACATCCACCCCGACCACTACGGCCTGGCCGGGCGCATCCGCGAGATGTCGGGCGCCTGGATCGCCCTGCACCCGGCCGACGCACGCCTGATCCGCGAACGCTACGACGACGAGGTCATCGACTCCCTCGTCGAGCGGGAACGCGCGCTGCTGGCCCGCTGCGGCGTGCCGCCGCTGACGCTGGACGAGCTGGCCGGCGCGTCCATGATGATCAGGCACGTGGTCTCGATGGCCAAGCCCGATCGGCTGGTCGAGGACGGCGACGAGCTCGGCCTGCCCGGCTGGGACCTGCGGGCGATCTGGACCCCCGGCCACTCGCCCGGCCACCTGTGCTTCGTCTCGCCCTCGCGCCGGCTGCTGTTCTCCGGCGACCACGTGCTGGCGAAGATCACGCCCATCGTGGCCGTCCATCCCCAGTCGAGCCCGAACCCGCTGGCCGACTACCTCGACGCGCTGGCCGCCGTGCGCAAGCTGGACGTGGAGGAGGTGCTGCCGGCCCACGAGTACCGGTTCCTGGAACTGGCCGAGCGGGTGGACTACGTGATGGCCCACCACGACGCGCGGCTGGCGGAGATCGAACAGGTCGTCGGTTCCCTGGACGGCGTCACCTGCTGGGACGTGGCCACCCGCCTGACGTGGTCGCGGCCGTGGGAGACGATCCCGCCGTTCATGCGGCGCTCGGCCAACAACGAGACGCTGGCCCACCTGGCGTGGCTGGCGGCCAAGGGGAGGGTGCGCAGGGAAGCCGGCGAACCCGACCTGTGGCGCCTGCCCTGACGCGGTCTATCGTAGCTCGTAACAGAATGTTGTTCTCCTGCGTGGGAGGTTCGATGCTTCGGTTCGATGACAGGGTCGCGATCATCACGGGCGCCGGGCACGGTCTGGGCAGGTCGCACGCCCTCCTGCTGGCCGAGCGGGGCGCCAAGGTCGTCGTCAACGACCTCGGGGGCGCGCTCGACGGCACGGGCGCCTCCACGGGGCCCGCGGCCGACGTGGTCGAGCTCATCACGAAGAACGGTGGCCAGGCCGTCGCCAACGCCGACAACGTCGCCACGCCGGAAGGCGCCAGGGCCATCGTGCAGGCCGCCGTGGACGCGTTCGGCAAGGTGGACATCGTCGTCAACAACGCGGGCATCCTGCGCGACAAGTCGTTCGGGAAGATGACGGTCGAGGACTTCGACGGGGTGCTGGCCGTGCACGTACGCGGCTCGTACCTGGTCAGCCAGGCCGCGTACCCGCTGATGAAGGCGGCCGGCTACGGCCGCATCGTCAACACCTCCAGCCCGGCCGGCCTGTTCGGCAACTTCGGCCAGGCCAACTACTCCACGGCCAAGATGGGCCTGGTCGGGCTGACCAAGACGCTCGGCATCGAGGGGGCCCGCAACGGCATCAAGGCCAACGCCATCGCGCCCATCGCCTGGACCCGGATGACGGAGGCGCTGCTGCCGGCCGAGTTCGAGGCCAAGTTCACGCCGGAGCGGGTGAGCGCGCTGGTGGCGTACCTCGTGCACGAGACGTGCGAGGCGAGCGGCGAGGTGTTCAGCGTGGGCGGCGGCCGGGTGGCGCGGGTCTTCGTGGCCGAGGGGCCGGGCTGGAAGACCGACGACCTCACGCCGGAGGCCGTCGCCGACAACTGGGAGGCCGTCATGGCCGAGCAGCCCTACGTGCTCACGGCCGCCGACTCGATGAAGGCGATGCTCTGACGTTTGCGGATCCCCGCCGCCGCGCGCTCCACGCCGGCGGCGGGGATCGTCGTTCCAGAACGGTACTTCCGCCAGGGGCGCCGCTGCTCACCGAGGGGCCTCGGCCGAAGTACGAAGTCACGATAGGTGGCTAAAAAGCCGGGAAAACCGAGCTTTGTTCGATCTTCGGCGGAAGTCGCCGGAGTTTTGTCGATACTCACTCTTGATTTGCCGCATCGGTGATCTTATTGTCGCGGCATGACCCCCCAGCCGGGCTCTGCCGGAGATGTGCTGACGTTGATCAGCGCAGGCTCGGCCACGACCCGTTCTGATCTAGCGAGGCTCACCGGCCTGGCCAGGTCCACGATCTCCCAGCGCGTGGACGCGCTGATCGAGCGCGGGCTGGTCGAGGAGACCGAGAGCGGTGAGTCCACCGGTGGCCGGCCGCCGCGCCAGCTGCGTCTGCACACCGAGGACCACGCCTTCGCGGGGGTCGACCTGGGCGCCACCCATTGCCGGGTCGTGTTGATGGACATCTCGGGCAACCTGCTGGCCGAGTGCGAGGACTCGCTGCTGATCGGCGAGGGGCCGGAGAAAGTGCTCGCCCACGTGGACCAGCGCCTCGACCGGCTGCTCGGCGAGGCGGGGCGGCCGCGGTCGGCGCTGCGCGCCATCGGGATCGGGGTGCCGGGGCCGGTGGAGTTCGCCACGGGGCGGCCGAACAACCCGCCGATCATGCCGGGCTGGAACGACTACCCCATCCCCGAGTACTTCGAGGGCGTCTCGGTGCTGGTCGACAACGACGTCAACGTGATGGCGCTGGGCGAGCACCGTCACTCGTTCCCCGGCGCCGGCCACCTGCTGTTCGTCAAGGTCGGCACGGGCATCGGCTGCGGCATCATGGCCGAGGGCAAACTCCACAGGGGCGCCCAGGGCTCGGCCGGCGACATCGGGCACATCCGGGTCAGCGGCCACGAGGACGCGGGCTGCCGGTGCGGCAACAGCGCCTGCCTGGAGGCCGTGGCCGGCGGCGCCGCCATCGCGCGGCGGCTTTGCGAGCTGGGCCTGCCGGCCGAGTCGGGAGCCGACGTCGTGGCGCTCGTACAGGCCGGTAACACCCAGGCGCTGCGGCTGGTCAGGGAGGCCGGCCGGCTCGTCGGCGAGGTGCTGGCCGGCCTGGTCAACTTCTTCAACCCCGAGGTCATCGTCATCGGCGGCGCGCTGTCACGGGTGCACGAGCACCTGCTGGCCGGGATCAGGGAGACGGTCTACCGCAGGTCGCTCCCGCTGGCCACGCACCACCTGTCGATCACGCCGAGCCGTACGGGCATCAACGCGGCCGCGCTCGGGGCGGGGATCCTCGCCATCGAGCACTATCTGTCGCCGGACAACATCAACCGGATCGTCAACGCCTGAAAGGGACCTCCCGATGCTGGTCATGAAGGGCATCGTCAAGCAGTTCCCCGGGGTGCGCGCGCTGGACGGGGTCGACCTGGACGTACGGGCGGGCGAGGTGCACTGCCTGCTCGGCCAGAACGGCGCCGGCAAGTCCACACTGATCAAGGTCCTGGCCGGCGCGCACCAGCCGGACGAGGGCACGATCCTGTTCAACGACCAGGAAGTGCGCCCGAGCAGCCCCATCGACGCCATCAGGCTCGGTTTCGCCACGATCTACCAGGAACTCGACCTGGTGGACGGGCTCAGCGTGGCCGAGAACATCTTCCTCGGCCACGAGCACGCCCGCTTCGGCTTCGTCAACCGGGCGGCCGCCAGGCGCGCCGCCCGCGAGGTGCTCGAACGGCTCGGTCACGGGGAGATCCGCGTGTCGGCCGAAGTGGGGCGGCTGTCGCCGGCGGCCAAGCAGGTCGTGTCCATGGCCAGGGCGCTCTCCCACGACGCCCGCCTGATCATCATGGACGAGCCGTCGGCCGCCCTCGCCCACGACGAGGTCGCGAACCTCTTCCGCATCATCCGCGAGCTCACCGCCCAGGGCGTGGCCGTCGTCTACATCTCGCACCGCCTGGAGGAGATCCGCGAGATCGGCGACCGTGTCACCGTGCTGAAGGACGGCCGCACGGTCGCCGTCGGCCTGTCCGCGCGTGACACCCCGACCGGGGAGATCGTCTCGCTCATGACCGGCAGGAACGTCGAGTACGTCTTCCCGCCCCGGGCCGCCCGCGAGCCGGGCGAGGAGGTGCTCAAGGTCGAGAACCTGTCCTCGCCGGGCGTCTTCTCGGGCGTGTCGTTCTCCGTGCGGGCGGGCGAGATCGTCGGGCTGGCCGGGCTCGTCGGCTCGGGCCGCTCGGAGATCCTGGAGGCCGTGTACGGCGCCCGCCCCGCCTCCGGTCGCGTCCTGCTCGCCGGATCCCCCGTGCGCCGCAGCGTCGTCGGCACCGTCAGGCGCGGCATGGGCCTGGCCCCGGAGGAACGCAAGGCCCAGGCACTCCTCCTCGACCAGAGCGTCACCGCCAACATCACGCTGGGCAGCCTGCCGGGGTTCGCCAGGTTCGGCTGGATCGACCGCAAGCGGGAGCGGGCCGAGGCCAAGCGCCTGTCGGAAATGCTGGACATCAGGCCATCCGACCCCGAACGGCCGATCAGGACCCTGTCCGGCGGCAACCAGCAGAAGGCCGTGCTCGCCCGCTGGCTCCTCGGCGGCCGCAAGCTGCTCCTGCTCGACGAGCCGACCAGAGGTGTGGACGTGGGCGCCAGGGCGGAGCTGTACGCGGTGATCCGCAACCTGGCCGAGCAGGGGATCGGCGTGCTGCTGGTCTCCAGCGAGGTGCCCGAGGTGCTCGGCCTGGCCGACCGGGTGCTCGTGTTACGCGAGGGCACGGTCATCCACGAGGGCGACGCCGAGGGCCTGGACGAGCACCGCGTACTCGACATGATCATGAATGGGAGGGCGGCGTGATGAGCGAGCCCACAACGGACCGGCCGCCCGCGGGAGTGGGGGCGCCCCCGCCGCCGGGCGGCTTGCGCTCCAGTTTCGGAGAAATGCGACATCTCGGGCTGCTGGCGGCCCTGGCGCTGCTGATCGTCGTCGGCCTGGTCACCAGGCCCGAGAACTTCGCCACCACCTCCAACCTCGTCAGCATCCTCTCCCTGGCCGCCACGATCGGCGTGATCACGGTCGGGGCCACCTTCGTGATCATCGGCGGCGGCATCGACCTGTCGGTCGGCGCGGTCATGGCGCTGGCCTCGGTCTGGGCCACGACGCTGGCCACGCAGGCGTACGGGCCGGTGGTGATGGCGATCTGCGCCATCCTGGTCGGCACCGGGGCGGGGCTGGTCAACGGGTTACTCATCGCCTACGGGCGACTGGTGCCGTTCATCGCGACGCTGGCCATGCTCGTCGCCGCCCGAGGGCTGGCGCAGCGCATGTCCGACCGCAAGACGCAGCTCATCCAGTCCGACAACTCCGCCCTCGTGGACCTGTCGACCACGCGGCTGCTCGGCATCCCGCTGCTGGTCTACGTCTTCGCGCTGGTCGTGGTGCTCGGGTGGATCGTGCTCAACCGCACGACGTTCGGGCGGCGGACGTACGCGGTCGGGGGCAACCCCGAGGCGGCCAGGCTCGCCGGGATCGACGTGCGCCGGCACACGATGCTGCTCTACGCCCTGTCGGGGCTCTGCTGCGGCATCGCCGCGATCCTCATCATGGCGCGTACGACGACGGGCTCGTCCACCCACGGCGACCTGTACGAGCTCGACGCCATCGCTGCCGTGATCATCGGTGGCACGCTGCTCACCGGGGGCCGGGGCACGATCGTGGGCTCGATCCTGGGCCTGCTGATCTTCACCCTCATCACCAACCTTTTCATTCTCAACGGGCTCAACACCAGCGACCAGCTGATCGCCAAGGGCCTGATCATCGTCGTCGCCGTCCTTCTCCAGCGGCGGAACTTGAAGGAGAGAGCACCATGAGTGAGAACGTCGCCCGCAGGGGATTCCTCGTCGGCGGAGCCGTACTCTTAGCGTCGGGCTGCACCAGCAACGAGCCCGCGGCCGCGCCCAGCAGCGCGGCCCCCGCGCCCGCCCCGGCGGCCAGCGGCAACGACCAGCCGGGTGACAAGGTCACGATCGGGTTCTCGGCGCCGGCCGCCGACCACGGCTGGATCGCGGCCATCGCCAAGAACGCCGAGAGCGCCGCGAAGCAGTACTCCGACGTCGACTTCAAGCCCGTCGAGCCGACGAACGACATCAACCAGCAGATCTCCGCGGTCGAGTCGCTCATCGCGGCCAAGGTGAGCGCGCTGGTCATCCTGCCCAACGACGGCCAGCAGCTGAACCAGGTCGCGCTGCAGGCGACCCAGGCGGGGATCCCGGTCGTCAACCTCGACCGCGTCTTCCCCGACAAGCTGGCCTACCGCACGTGGATCGGCGGCGACAACTACGGCATGGGCGTCGCGGCCGGGCACTACATCGGCAAGCAGCTCAAGGACAAGGGCGTCGCCAACCCCGTCATCGTCGAGATCCAGGGCATCGCCACGCTGCCGCTGACGCAGGACCGCAGCAAGGGCTTCGCCGACGCGCTGAAGACGTACGGGTTCAGCGTCACGGCCAAGCAGGACGCCAAGTTCACGGTCGAGACCGGCAACCAGGTGGCCACGTCGCTGCTCCAAGCGCACAAGAAGATCGACGGGCTCTGGAACCACGACGACGACCAGGGCATCGGCGTGCTGGCCGCGATCAAGGAGGCCAACCGGAACGAGTTCATCATGGTCGGCGGCGCCGGGTCGCTGAACGCGATGAAGGAGATCCAGTCGGGTACGTCGGTACTGAAGGCCACCGTCACCTACAGCCCGACGATGGCCTCCTCGGCGATCAAACTCGCACGTCTGATCGCGCAGGGGAAGGGCATGACTGACCTGGTGGAGAACCAGGTTCCACAGTCAATCACGCTCGCATCCGAGACCATTACCAAGGACAACGTCGAGAAGTACCTGGCGCTCGGCTTCGAATCCTGATCGGGGGTTGCATGTCAGACAAGACCACCATCGGCGTGGGCATGATCGGCTACGCCTTTATGGGGCGCGTCCACTCCCAGGCCTGGCGCAGCGTCTCGGCCTTCTTCGACCTGCCCTTGGTGCCCCGCATGGCGGTGCTCGGCGGCAGGTCGAAGGAGAGCACCGAGGCGGCCGCCGCACAGCTCGGCTGGGCCGACGTCGAGACGGACTGGAGAGAGCTGATCCAGCGCGACGACGTGCAGATCGTCGACATCTGCACGCCCGGCGACTCGCACGCCGAGATCGCCATCGCCGCGCTGCAGGCGGGCAAGCACGTGATCTGCGAGAAACCGCTGGCCAACACCGTCGAAGAGGCCGAGGCCATGGTCCGGGCCGCGCAGGCGGCGCCGTCCTCGGTCAAGAGCATGGTGGCCTTCAACTACCGGCGGGTGCCCGCGATCGCGCTGGCCCGCCGGTACGTCGAGGAGGGCCGGATCGGCGAGGTCAGGCACGTACGGGCCGCGTACCTGCAGGACTGGATCGTCGATCCGGAGTTCCCGCTGGTCTGGCGGCTGCAGAAGGACAAGGCGGGCGCGGGCGCGCTGGGCGACATCGGCTCGCACATCGTGGACGCGGCCCAGTTCATCACCGGGCAGCAGTTGGTGGGCGTCTCCGCGCTGACGGAGACGTTCATCAAGGAACGCCCCGTCGCCGCGGCGTCCGCGGGCCTGGCGGCCACCGGCACCGGCGCCATGGGTGAGGTGACCGTGGACGACGCCGCCCTGTTCATCGGCCGGCTCTCGGGCGGCGGGCTGGCCTCCTTCGAGGCCACCCGCTTCGCCTTCGGCCGCAAGAACGCGATGCGCATCGAGATCAACGGCTCGC
Source organism: Nonomuraea sp. JJY05 (assembly GCF_043496855.1). NCBI lineage: Bacteria > Bacillati > Actinomycetota > Actinomycetes > Streptosporangiales > Streptosporangiaceae > Nonomuraea > Nonomuraea sp. JJY05. The sequence continues at coordinate 47,392 of NZ_JBIEIS010000053.1, read as the reverse complement.
TCGGCAGCCTGGCGTTCGACTTCGAGGCCATGAACGAGCTGTGGTTCAGCTCCGGAGGGGGCGGCTTCGAGCGGATCCTGGTCACCGAACCCGACCACCCCTACGTGGGTGCCTGGTGGCCGCCCGGGCACGGGCTCGGCTACGAGCACACCTTCACCCACGAGATCAACGACTTCCTTGAGGCGATCGCCGCCGGAGCCGACCCCTCGCCGTCGTTCGCCGACGGGCTGCGGGTGCAGCGGGTGCTGGAGGCGGTCGAGCGCAGCGCGGCTGAGGGCAGCCGCTACATGAACGTGGAGGACTGACACATGCGACCTGTCACCCTGTTCACGGGGCAGTGGGCCGACCTGCCGTTCGAGGAGGTGTGCAGGCTGGCGGCCGAATGGGGCTACGACGGCCTGGAGATCGCCTGCTCGGGCGACCACTTCGACGTGGCCCAGGCCGTGGCGGACCCGTCGTACGTGGAGCAGAAGCACGCCCAGCTCGACAAGCACGGCCTCAAGGTCTGGACCATCTCCAACCACCTCGTCGGCCAGGCGGTGTGCGACCTCATCGACGAGCGCCACAAGTCCATCCTCCCCGCCCGCATCTGGGGCTCCGGCGACCCCGAGTCGGTACGCCAGGCGGCGGCGGAGGACATGAAGAACACGGCCCGCGCGGCCGCCCTGCTGGGCGTGAACACGGTGGTCGGCTTCACCGGGTCGTCGATCTGGCACACGGTCGCCATGTTCCCGCCGGTGCCGGCGTCGATGGTGGAGGCCGGATACCAGGACTTCGCCGACCGCTGGAACCCGATCCTCGACGTCTTTGACGAGGTCGGGGTGCGCTTCGCGCACGAGGTTCACCCGAGTGAGATCGCGTACGACTACTACACCACCGTGCGCACCCTGGAGGCGATCGGCCACCGCCCCGCCTTCGGCCTGAACTGGGACCCGTCCCACATGGTCTGGCAGGATCTGGACCCCGTCGGGTTCATCCTGGACTTCAAGGACCGCATCTACCACGTCGACTGCAAGGACACGCGCATGCGCGTGGGCGACGGCCGCAAGGGCCGCCTGTCCTCGCACCTGCCGTGGGCGGACATGCGCCGCGGCTGGGACTTCGTCTCGACGGGGCGCGGCGACGTGCCCTGGGAGGACTGCTTCCGGGCGCTGAACTCGATCGGGTACGACGGGCCCATTTCGATCGAGTGGGAGGACGCGGGGATGGACCGGCTGGATGGGGCCAGGGAGGCGCTCGCCTACATCCGCAGGCTCAACTCCATCACGCCCCCGACGACCGCCTTCGACGCCGCCTTCTCCACGACGTAAGGCCTTTCACGAGGGGGGCGCTGCGCGCCTCGGGAGTTGCGGCCAGCGCCTCCCAAGGAGAGCTCCGCCCCCCTTTCGAACCCCCGCTCGCCGGTGTCCACCCGTTTGCCCGGTCGCCGGCCACCACGACCGCCGGGCGTGGGTCGCGTGAGCCCACCGTCGTCCTGAGGGCGGTCAGCGCAGCGCCGGTTCGGCCGCGCGCACCGTGGACATGACGCGCTGGGCGACCTCCTGCTTCTCGCCCACGGGCGCCGCATACTCGATCACGTCCCAGGCCGTGGCCTCGCCGGCCGTGTGGAGCAGTGTCCATGCCGCCAGGTAGACGGATGCCAGGCAGCCGCCCGCGGTCGCGATCGAGCCCTCCGCGTGGAACGGCGCGTCCGGCACCGTGATTCCGCGCTCCTCGACCCAGGGCCGCGTGACGGTGATGAAGTCCAGCGGCCGCTGACCGGTGACGACCGCGACCTGCAAGACCACTCCCTACGTAGCTCCGCATCGGCATCTCGCATGGTAGAAGTCGCACCTTTTCGAGCCCAGGCTGCCGACCGCCCCCGGTCTCGTCGTTGACATATTGACCTCGGGTCATTATTAATGACCTAAGGTCAATAAAAGGAGCGCAGATGCGCAACGCAACGGACAGCGCGACGTCCGGTCTCCACCTGGTCAGCAGGCTGCTCGACCCCGCGTCGAGGCCAGACCCGTACCCGATCTACGCCGACTTCCGCGCCCGCGGCCCGTTATGGATCGAGGAGATGTCCTCGCTGGTGGTGACGGGCTACGGCGACTGCGAGACGCTGCTGCGCGACCCGCGGCTCAGCGCCGAGCGGTGGCGGTTCTTCCAGCCCGACGGGGCAGCAGACCCGTACCCTCCGGACGCTCCTTCCTCGGTCCGGCGGCCATGGTTCCTCTCTCTGGATCCTCCGGACCACACCCGGCTGCGGCGCCTGGTCAGCAGCGCGTTCACCGCCCGTACCGTGGCCCGGATGGAGGACTCCGTCACCCGGCTGGTCGACGAGTTCCTCGACCGCGCGGCCGAGCGGGAGACGTTCGACGTGGTGTCCGGCCTCGCCTACTCGCTGCCGGTGACGGTCATCTGCCGGATGCTCGGCGTCCCGCAGGCCGACGAGCGGCTGTTCCACGGGTGGTCCGCCCGGCTCACCCGGCTGCTCGACGGGTTCTCCAATCCCGACGACGGGAACGAGGAGAACCCGGAGTGGGTGCGTGGCATGGTCGACCTGCACCGGTACGTCAACGAGCTCGTCGCCGAACGGCGCCGGAGCCCGCGCCGGGACGACCTGATCTCCGAGCTGATCGCCGCGGAGGACGGCGGCGACGCCCTCAGCCATGACGAGCTGGTCTCCACGATCGTGCTGCTGCTGGTGGCGGGGCACGAGACGACGGTCAACCTGATCGCCAACGGCGTGCTCGCCCTGCTGCGGCACCCCGCCCACCTCGCCGCCCTGCGTGAGGATCCCGGCACGGCGTCCGCGGTCGTCGAGGAGATCCTGCGCTACGACTCGCCCGTCCAGCTCACCGCCCGGGTCGCCCGCGAGGACCTGCTCGTCGGGACGGCGAAGGCGCCCGCGGGCAGCCTGGTCATCCTGCTGCTGGCCGCGGCTCACCGGGACCCGGAGGCGAACCCGGACCCGGACCGGTTCGACCCGGCCCGCGAGCAGGTGCGGCATCTGGGGTTCGGCTTCGGCCCGCACTTCTGCCTCGGCGCGCCGCTGGCCAGGCTCGAAGGCCGGGTGGCGCTGGCCGCGTTCGCCCGGCGCGTCCGGGAGCCGGAGCTGGTCGCGGACCCGCCGCCGTACCGGGAGCACGTCAATCTCCGTGGCGTCAGCGAGCTCCTCATCTCCCATGCGGGGGTGCGGAGGTGACGGGCTCGTACGACCTCTGACGCCACCCCGCAGTCGGCTAACCTGATGCGATGGTGACCTCCAGGAGCCGGCGCCGCCTTTCCCCCGAGGCCAGGCGCAGCGAACTCATCGACGCCGCCATCCGGCTCCTGGATTCCGGGCACGACGTGACCAACTGGGTTCAAGCCGTCACCGCCGAAGCCGACGCCGCCAAGGGCACCTTCTACGTCTACTTCTCCTCCTGGGAGGAGATGATCGCCGCGGTCCGGGACCGCGTGCTCCAGGGCTACGTGGACCGGTTCAACCGGCTCGCCGAATCCACCGAGCCGATCGACTGGTGGGCCACCCTCGACGCCGAATGCGCGGCGGCCGTCGACGTCATCGCCCGGCCCGGCGGGCTCCACACCGCCGTCTTCCACTCCCACCCCGCGCCCGCGTCCGCGAACGAAGGGCGGCGGGACACCATCGTCGCCATCGCCAGGGCGCTGCAGCGGGGCATGGACGACGGCGCGTTCCGCCAGGTGGACCCGCACATGGCGGCCACGCTGCTGTTCACCGTCCTGCACGGCGCCGCGGACGCGATCGCCGCCGGGGAGCCGCTGCAGCCCTGGCTGGCGGCCGTGCGGGACCTCACCCGCCACTGGCTCGCACCACCGCCGAAGGAGTGAGGGGCCGACGCGGCGGCCCTCACTCTCGCAACGGGGTCAGTCCATGACGACGATCTGGCGGAGGACCTCGCCGCCCCGCAACGCCGCCACCGCGTCATTCAGGTCCGACAGGCGGATGCGGGCGCTGATCATCGACTCCAGGTCCAGCTTGCCGGCCTTGTGGAGCTTGGCGAAGTAGGGGAAGGCGTGGCGCACGTCGGCCTCCCCGTACAGGCTGGAGAGCAGGTTCTTGCCCTCGAACAGCAGGCTGAACGCCGAGATCGACACCATGTCGTCCACCGCGCCCGCCCCGACCACGATGACGTCGCCGCCCTGCCGGGTGACCTGCCAGGCGCTCTGGATGGTGGCCGCCTTGCCGACCACCTCGAAGCCGTAGTCGAAGCCGGCGCCGGCGGTGAGCTCGTTCAGGGCGTCGGGGACCTGCTCCGGGGTGACGGCGTGCGTGGCGCCGACCTTCTTGGCCAGCTCGTGCTTGGACTCCAGCGGGTCGATCGCGAGGATCGTGCGGGCGCCGGAGAGGCGGGCGCCCTGGATGACCGACAGGCCGACGCCGCCGCAGCCGATCACCGCGACCGTGGAGCCGGGACGGACCTTCGCGGTGTTGATCGCGGCGCCCACGCCGGTCGTGATGCCGCAGCCGATCAGGGCCGCCGCCTCCCACGACACGTCCTCGTCGATCTTGATCGCGCCCTGCCACGGCACGACGATCTCCTCGGCCCAGGTGCCGCACCCGGCCATCCCGTACGCCGTGGCCCCGTCGCCGCCGAACCGGAAGTTGCCCTTGCTGAACGCCTCGACCACGTACTTGATGCACAGGTACGGCTGGCCGCCCAGGCACAGGTCGCACTCCTGGCAACCGGGACGCCAGTTGATGACCACGTGGTCGCCCGGCTTGAGCGAGGTGACATGCTCGCCCACCTCGACCACCTCGCCCGCGCCCTCGTGCCCGAGCACCAGCGGCACGGGCTGCGGCAGTACGCCGGTCATGGCCGACAGGTCCGAGTGGCAGACGCCCGTCGCCTTGATCCGTACGCGTACGTCCGCCGGCCCGACGGGGGCCAGAGTGACGTCGTCGCGGATGTCCAGCTTGTCGTTGCCTACGGCGTGCAGGATCGCGGCGCGCATGGGGTTCCTCCTCCGGCTGGTGCCTAGCGGGGCTATTCCTCTAGGGAAAGGGCGGCTTTGGGGCAGGACCTGACGGCGTGGCGGACGCGGTCCCGCATCTCGGGCGGTGGTTCTGGCAGCAGGACGTGGAGCTGGTCGTCGTCGTCCACCTCGAACACCTCCGGCGCGAGCCCCATGCACACGGCGTTGGCCTCGCAGACCAGCTCGTCCACCTTGACTCTCATGCGAGCCTCCTGTGATCCCATGAGACCACTTTGGTGTACTCCACGATGTACGCAACTCGCTTGCGCCCGGTCTGCTCCACGTACGGGCGCAGTAGTTCGTCCGGTACGCCCGGAGTCATCCGCCGGGCGACCATCATCCCGATGTCCAGGACGCGGTCGCGGTCGTCCACCCGTTCGGCGTTCCCGTACACCAGGACGCCCTGGAGCTCGGCGTAGTCGTCGCCCGTCTCGATCAGGCAGCTCACCCTGGAGTCGCGGGCAAGATTGTGGGCTTTCTGGGCTTTGGCGTAGGTCCAGAAGGTGATGCGACCCTTGTCGAGCCCATAGAACATCGTCACCAGATGGGGTGTGCCGTCCGCGTTGATGGTGGCCAGCTGCAGCTTGCGTGAGCTCTCCAGGAAGGCGGTGACGTCCTCGTCCGACATGGCGATGCGAGCGCGCTGATTCACGTTGTAAGTAGAACAGGTTTCAGAACGGGCCTGCAAGGGTCCCCTGGAATGTTATTCGGTTCGGCTAGGCTGCATCCCCATGACGATGCCGTCAGAGCTGCTCTACGCAGCTAAGCACGCCAAGGGATTCATGCCGCACAACGAGGGCCTGGCCCTGTACGAGGCCGCCTGCCGGTACGGGAAGCTGGGCCCCGTCTGCGAGATCGGCACGTACTGCGGGAAGTCGGCCGTCTATCTCGGCGCGGCGGCCAGGCAGGCCGGGTCTGTGGTCGTCACCGTGGACCACCACCGGGGCTCCGAGGAGATCCAGCCGGGGTGGGCCCATCACGACCCGACGCTGGTGGACCCCCGGTTCGGGAAGATGGACTCGCTGCCGACGTTCAGGGCCACGATCGCGGCCGCGGGGCTCGAGGACGAGGTGATCGCGATCGTCGGCCGGTCGGAGCAGGTCGCCGCGCTCTGGAGGACGCCTCTGGGGATGCTGTTCATCGACGGCGGGCACTCCGAGGAGCCGGTGACCCGCGACTACGAGGGCTGGGCGCCGCACGTCATGGAGGGCGGGGCGCTGGTCTTCCACGACATCTACCCCGATCCGGCCGAGGGCGGGCAGGCGCCGTACCGGACCTACCAGCGGGCGGTGCGGTCGGGCGCCTTCACCGAGGTGTCGGTGGAGGGCTCGCTCCGCGTGCTGGAGCGCGTCGGCCCAGGAATCTAGTCAGCCGCGGTGGCGCTGGCTCCAGGACCGGCGGGTCTGGGACTGCCAGCGCCGGAAGTCCTCGTGCGTGTGCGCCTCGTGCCCGAGCGCGAGGAGCGCCTGATCCGTCCACGAGGCCGCCTCCTCGGGCTCGGCCCCGGACAGGACCGGCACGGCCTGCGCCGTGTGGTCCGGCAGCGTACCCGACCGCAGCCGGGCGGCGACGGCGAACGCGCACCCCTGGGCCAGCTGGGCGCGGAACCCGTCGGCCCCGGCGTGCTCGGCCAGCCACCACAGCTCGTCGGCCTCGGCCCCGCCCGTGTACGTCGCCGCGAACCCGATCCCGCTCCACAGGTCGCCCCGCCGCCCCGCCGGATATCCACCGATCCTGGAGGCGACGTCGTCGGGTGAGGCGCTGTCGTGGTACCAGAGCAGCCGCCCCAGCCCCTGGTCGAACACCGCGCAGTGCGCCCTGGTCAGCAGGTCGGGCATCGTGCGCTCGCCCACCATGCGGTCGGCCCTGTCCAGGCTCCACTGGAACCCGAACCCGTCCACGGCCAGCCAGCGCAGCAGCGGATGGGCGCGCCGCGCCCCCCACAGAGGCCGCAGCCGCAGCAGGGCATAGCCGCGACCGGCGCCGACGTAGGCGGCGTGGCGATGATGCTGGGCGGGGCCGGTGAGTAGCTCGTGAAGGCGCCGGCCCCGCGTCAGCGTGAGTAGGTCGAGCACGGTGCAGGCGGCGGCCGCCCCTTCGTAGCCGAAGGGCCGCTGCTCCGCCGATATTTCCTCGACCTTCTCGATCTCCCGGGCCATCACCGCGTTGAAGCCGAAAACGTATGAACTTTCGGCATCGGTGAAGACCGCTCGGGAAGCTCCTCGTCTGAGCCGGAATCGTCGCCGGCCCAGATCGGACTCCAGAGGATCCTTGACCAGGAACCTCCGCAGCCCCCTCGCCCGGGACAGTGTCGGCTCGGTCCTGACCTGATCCAAGAACGAAGTTGTGCCCGTGTCGCCCACGCTTCCCCCGAAGACGCCTCGTACGAGTCACTCAGAAGCTAGTAAGCCCATTGCGCCGATCATCGGCGGCGCACCGGATTTCGGGGGCAAAGAACCCGCAAAAGCGCTTGTGCGGGGGACCGGGTCAGAGATCGTCGCGGCGTACCAGGCCCGTGCCGGCGGCGCAGCCGCAGGTCTCCGGGTCGGACACCGACGTCCCCACGATGTCCCGGAACAGCCCGGACCCCGGCGTCAGCTCCAGCAGCGCGTCGGCGGCGAGCACGACGGCGGCGGCCGTGTACCCGGATCGTTCGTGGGGGAAGTGCTTGCGGTTCGCGAACTGCCAGCCCGTCCAGTACGAGCCGTCCTCGTGCCGCAGATGCTGCACGTCCGTGAACAGCGTGACCGCCCGCCCCCGATCTCCCAGCGCGTCGAGCGCCAGCACCAGCTCGCACGTCTCCGCCCCCGTCACCCACGGCTGGTCGGACACGCACCTGATCCCGAGTTCCGGCACCACGAACGTGGCCCACTCGCGCTCCAGCAGCTCGAACGCCTGCCGGCCGCGTACCGCGCCGCCGAGCACCGGGTAGTACCAGTCCATGGAGAAGCGGCTCTTGTCCGCGAACGCCTCGGGATGCGCCGCCAGCACGTGCGCCAGCCGGTCGGCGGCCAGCTCCCAGTGCGGCTGCGGGTCGCCCAGGTGGTCCGCGAGCAGCACGCCGCAGCGCAGCCCCTGGTGGATGGAGGAGCACCCGGTGAGCAGCGCGAGCGTCGAGGCGACGCCGTGCGCGTCGCGCTCCCAGACGATCTCGCCCCGCTCGGTCTGCAGCCCCGCCACGTAGTCGAGCGCGGTCTTGACCATGGGCCAGTGTTCCTCGGTGAACGCCTGGTCGCCGGTCACGAGGTGGTGGTGCCAGAGCCCGGCGGCGACGTAGGCGGCGTGGTTGCTCTCGCCGCCCTGCTCCGTCGGCACGCCGTCGACCAGCTTCATCGGCCAGGAGCCGTCGGGGCGCTGGTGGCGGGCCAGCCACGCGTAGCCGTGCCGTACCGGCTCGCCGAGCCCGGCGACGGACATGGCCATCAGGCACTCGACGTGGTTCCACGCGTCGACGTGGCCTTCCGGCCACGGCACGCCGCCGTCGTCCTGCTGGATCGCCGCGATGCTCTCGGCCGTTCGCACGACCTCCGCGTGGGAGATCATGGCTTCCTGACGTAGAGGACCACGCTCTTGCCGATGATCGGGTTGAGCACCGCTTCGGCGATCCTGGTGGCGGCCGGGCGCTTCATGATGTCCCAGACCAGCAGCTCGTGGTACGCCTTGGCGAGCGGGTGGTCGTCGTTGCCGACCCCGACGGCGCACTTGATCCACCAGTACGGCGCGTGCAGGCCGTGGGCGTGGTGGTGGGGGCCGATCTCGAACCCGATGGACTTCAGCTTGGCCGACAGCTCAGCCAACGTATAAATCCGAACATGTCCGCCGGGGGCCGTGTGGTAGGCCTCGTCCAGCGCCCAGCAGATCCGCTCGGGCAGGAAGCTCGGCACGGTCACGGCCGCCGTGCCGCCCGGCTTGAGCACGCGGAAGAGCTCGCGCATGGCCGCCATGTCGTCCGGGATGTGCTCCAGCACCTCGGCCGCGATGACCCGGTCGAAGCTGCCGTCCTCGAACGGCATGTCCAGCGCCGTACCCTGGACGATCTGCCCGCTCGCCCCCGGCGGCACCTCGCCCGCCTTGTCCATCGCCGCGAACATGGCCGCCACGCCGTCCAGCTCCGCCTGGTCCATGTCGAACGCGATCACGTCCGCCCCCCGGCGCAGCGCCTCGAAGGCGTGCCTGCCGCCGCCGCAGCCCAGGTCGAGCAGGCGCACGCCGGGGCCGACGGGAAGCCGGGCGAAGTCGACGGTCAGCACTGGTCAGCCTCTCCTTTTGTGGTTCTCGATGGCCTCGAGGTACGCCTCGACGGTCCTCTTGGCCACGACGTGCCAGGTGTAGCGCTCCATGACGCGGTCGTATCCGGCCTTGCCCACGCGTTCGCGCTCCTCGGGGGAGTCGTGCAGGCGGCGCAGCACCGCGGCCAGCTCCTCGGGGTCGCCCGGGGCCACCTGGATGGCGGCGTCGCCGACGACCTCGGGCAGCGCCCCCGTACGGCTGGCCACCAGGGGCGTGCCGCAGGCCATGTGCTCGACGGCGGGCAGCGAGAAGCCCTCATAGAGGGAGGGGACGACTGAGATCTCCGAGGTGGCGATCAGCTCGCCCAGCTCGTCGTCGGAGATGCCGTGGACGAAACGCACCCGGTCCTCCAGCGACAGCTCCTGGACGAGCTGCTCGGTCGGGCCGCCGGGGGTGGGGCGGCTGACGACGGTGAGGTGCACGTCGCGCTCGGTCGCCAGCTTCGCGACCGCCCGCAGCAGCGTCGCGACGCCCTTCATGGGGGAGTCCGCGCTGGCCACCGCCACGATCGAGCCCTTGCGCCGGGGCTTGTCCGGGCGCGGGTGGAAATAGCGGGTGTCGACGCCGAGGGGGATCAGGCGCATGTTCGCCTGTGGGACGTTGAAGTCGCGGTGGATGTCGGCCAGCGACGACTCGCTGACGGTCAGGATCGGGCTCAGCCGGGGCGCGACGCGCGACTGCATCTTCACGAACCCGTACCAGCGGCGCAGGCTCAGCCGCTTCCCGCCGGTGGCGGCCTCGAGCTCGATGCGGCGGTCGACGCTGATCGGGTGGTGGATGGTGCCGACCACGGGGAACATCCGCTGGATTCCCAGCAGGCCGTATCCGAGGGTCTGGTTGTCCTGCACGACGTCGAAGTCACCGATGCGCTTCTTCAGCTCGCGGTAGGCCCGCAGCGTGAACGTCAACGGCTCGGGGAACCCCGCCGTCCACATCGTCCCGACCTCGAGCCAGTCGATCCAGTCGCGGTATTCGTGCAGCTTGGGCGTCCTGAACGGGTCCTCGTCGCGGTAGAGGTCGAGGCTGGGCACCTCGCGCAGGATGACGCCCTCGTCCAGTTCGGGATAGGGCTGGCCGGAGAACACCTCGACGTGGTGCCCCAGGGCGACCAGCTCGCGGCTGAGGTGGCGAAGATAGACGCCCTGGCCGCCACAGGTGGGCTTGCTGCGGTAGGACAACAACGCGACTCGCAGCGCTCGTTCCTGCCGGGCTGGCTCTTCCACGACACCCCTTTCTCCGCCGGTAGGGCCCTTGAGATGGGCGTGTACCGTGAAGATGACCTTAGTCCGAGAAGGCTACCATTCGGTAGGTCGGGTGGAATTGTTCACAATTACGGTTAAACGTCGTGCGAACTGCGACGTTGCTGTGACCGAGCGTGGTTCGGTGGAACGGGTTCTAGGTGGCTTGGTGCCCTATCTGGGTGCTTAGCTGTACATTCCGTCCCAAACAGATTGCTATACGCGATAGCTGGAGGACCCTTGGCCAGGCGAGCTCTGATCACCGGCATCACCGGCCAGGACGGTTCTTACTTGGCGGAGCACCTGCTCGAGCAGGGGTACGAGGTGTGGGGGCTGGCCCGCGGCCAGGCGAACCCGCGGGTGTCCAGGATGCGCAAGCTGCTCTCGGACGTGCAGGTGGTGCGGGGGGATCTGCTGGACCAGGGGTCCCTGATCTCGGCGGTGGAACGCGTTCAGCCTGACGAGGTGTACAACCTCGGGGCGATCTCGTTCGTGCCGATGTCGTGGGAGCAGGCGGAGCTCACGGCCGAGGTGACCGGGATGGGCGTGCTGCGCATGCTGGAGGCGATCCGGGTGTGCTCGGGGGCGTCACGGGGCTCGGGTGCCTCCCGACAGATCCGCTTTTATCAGGCTTCATCCTCTGAGATGTTCGGGCAGGTCAGCGAGACCCCGCAGAACGAGCGGACCGCCTTCCACCCACGCTCGCCGTACGGGGTGGCCAAGGCGTACGGGCACTTCCTCACGCAGAACTACCGCGAGTCGTACGGGATGTTCGCCGTGTCCGGGATCCTGTTCAACCATGAGTCCCCGCGCCGGGGGGCCGAGTTCGTCACCAGGAAGGTGTCCCTGGGGGTGGCCCGGATCAAGCTGGGGCTGGCCACCGAGCTGCGGCTGGGCAACCTGGAGGCGCGGCGGGACTGGGGGTTCGCCGGCGACTACGTCAAGGCGATGCACCTGATGCTGCAGGCCGCCAATCCCGAGGACTACGTCATCGGGACGGGGCGGATGAAGTCGGTCCGAGAGCTGGTGGAGGCGGCGTTCACGGCCGCGGGGCTGGACTGGGAGCGGTACGTGGTGACGGACCAGACGCTGCACCGGCCGGCCGAGGTGGACCTGCTGTGCGCGGACCCGAAGAAGGCGCGGGCGCAGCTGGGGTGGGAGCCGAGCGTGTCGTTCGACGAGCTGGTGGCGATGATGGTCGAGTCGGATCTGCGCCTGCTCTCGGACGGCGGCGACCCCGACCAGGACAGCTCCTGGCCGTGACGTCCATCTTTTACGGCGGGCCTGTGATGGCCTGGCGGTAGGTGCCCGGGGTCAGCCCGAAGTAGCGGGTGAACCAGCGGGTCAGGTGGCTCTGGTCGGCGAAGCCCGTCGCGGTGGCCGCCTCGCTGATCGCGGTGCCGCCGGCGATCAGCGTGCGGGCCGCTCTGAGCCGTAGCTGGCGCTGGTAGTCGCTGGGGGACAGCCCGTACTCCGCATGGAAGGCCCGGTAGACCGCGTAGCGGCTGGTGCCCGTGGCCCTCGCCAGGTCGTCGCTCGTGAGGTCGTCTCTGAGGCGGTCGTGGAGGAGCTGTCTGGCCTGCCGCGCGACCCTCGCCGACCTCCCGGCCCTGCCCTCCGGGGCGATCGGGGTCGTGGCGGCCCGCCGTACGATCGCCGCGACCGTGGCCGTGAGCAGCTCGTCGCGCCGCAGGGCCGTCGCGTCGGCGCTCAGGAGCGCCGTGTGCAGGGAGCGCAGCGCGCCTGCCAGGACGGGATCCTCGACCACGGGGGCGGTGAACAGCGGCAGGCCCAGGCGGCGGCCCGTCGCGTCCGTCAGGGCGTTCGACACGAGCTCCGGGCCGATGTGGAGGATCCGGTACGTGAAGCCGTGCGCGTTCGTGGCGTGGCCGTCATGGGGGTCCTCCGGGTTGAACGCCATGACCATGCCCGCCGAGCTCGTGTGGGCCGAGCCGCGGCAGGTGAACGACTGCGCGCCGGTCTCGGTGACCCCGAACGAGTAGGTCTCGTGGCTGTGCCGGTGGTACACGTGCCGCTCGAAGTGGGCATGCATGGCCTCCACCGGCCGGTCGGGGGACCGCCAGTATCGGGACCAGTCATGCGCCATCCATCCATTGTCTCCATGCCCATTGACAAACTAAATTTTTACGTAAAGGATTGTTTTTGCGATGAGAGACGTCCTGTACCTGGAAGAGATCGAGCAGGCCGAGGCCCTGCTCAAGCCGCAGCGCGTGGAGGTGCTGCGGCAGCTGGCCGAGCCGCGTACGTGCTCGGAGGTCGCCGAACGCCTCGGCCAGACCCCGCAGCGGGTCTACTACCACGTCAAACGGCTGGTCGAGGCGGGTCTCGTGGACCTCGTGTCCGAGCGCAAGGTGCGCGGGATCCACGAGGGCATCTACCAGGCCGGCGCGCGCTCGTACTGGCTGTCACCCCGGCTGGTGGGCCGCATCGGGCTGCGCAAGGCGCGTGACGAGCTGAGCCTGGGTTACCTGCTGGATCTCATGGAGGAGGTCCAGTCGGACATCGCGGCGCTCGACCGGAGCGCGCCCGAGCTGCCGTCGATCGGGTTGTCGGGGGAGATCCGCGTGCGTCCCGAACAGCGTCAGGAGTTCCTGAACGATCTGCAGACGATGCTGCAGGGGCTGTTCACGCGGTATGGCGGGGCGGAAGGGGACGCGTTCAAGCTCGCCGTCGCCTGCTATCCGAACGTCACCTCCGAAACCCCCGCAGACAACCCTGAGCCCGTCGTCAGCGACGGGACGGACCGGCCTCCAGCCGACACCCGACCGACGACCGACCAACCCTGAAACGGGCCGGCCTCCAGCCGACGCCCGACGACAACCGACCAACCCTGAACTCGCCAAAGGAGAAGATGACGATGACCGAGCCCATGACGCTTCGTGCCCGCATCCACGCGCCCGTCAAGGACGTGCGCCACGCCCTCACCGACCCGGCCGCGCTGCGGATCTGGCTGGCCGAGCAGGCCGAGGTGGAGCTGCCCGACCGGTTCGGGTTCTGGGGGCGTACCACGCCTGAGGGGGACGCGCCGCACCAGCGGCTGCTGCACGCCGACGAGCGCACGCTGCGCTTCGCGTGGGTGCTGGACGGCGAGGAGACGACCACCGAGTTAGGGCTGGAGGAGGATGGGGACGCGACGATCCTGACGCTGTCGCAGACGCACTTCGACTTCCAGGACGTCATCACGGGCAAGAGCATCCGGGGCGTGCTGCAGACGTACTGGTGCCTGGCCATCGCCAACCTGGCCGAGCACCTCGAAGGGCGCGAGCTCACACCCAAGGTCGACTTCACCTCCGCGGACCTGCGCGCGCAGGTCACCGTCGACGCCTCGCCGGAGAAGGTGTTCGCGTCGCTGATCGACTCGGAGGCGGTGACGCGGTGGTTCGGGTTCCCGATCGAGATCGAGCCGTACGTGGGCGGGCGCTTCGCGATGGGCGGCCTGGCCAACGACCCCAGCCCGGCCAAGGTGCTGGAGCTCGAGCCCGACCGCAGGTTCTCCCTGGACTGGGGCGGCTCGGGAGTCGCCACGTGGGAGCTGGAGGGCTCCGGCGGGCAGACGCGGCTGACGCTGGTGCAGAGCGGGTTCGACACGGCGCGCCCGCCGTACGCGGCGTGGGGCGGGATCCTGGCGGGCGTCTCGGAGCTGCGGCGCTACCACGAGATGCCGGACTGGCAGCCGGTCTTCACGAGCTGACGCTTCCGCACCAGCGTTCAAGACACGGCGGGGGCGGGACGTGGAGACTCGTGGCCATGCGTTTCGACACCAAGATCGGCATCGTGGTCCGCGCGGATCTGGCCGCATGGCAGAAGCTCAACGTCACCGCCTTCCTGTCCAGCGCGGTGGCCGGCGGGGTGCCGGGGCTCATGGGGGAGCCGTACGAGGACGGGTCCGGCAATTCGTACCTGCCGATGCTGCGCCAGCCCGTGCTCGTCTACACGGCCGACTTGGAGGGGCTCCGGGGCGTCCGGGAGAAGGCGGTGGGCCGGGAGATGGACGTGGCCGTCTACATCGAGGAGATGTTCAAGACGGGACACGACGCGGACAACCGAGCGGCCGTGCGGGGGGTGGAGGCCGATGAACTGGCGCTGGTGGGGGTGGCGGTCCATGGGGCGAAGAACGGTGTGGACAAGGTCCTGAAGGGCCTCTCCCTGCACCCCTGACCTTCTACCTCCACCACAACCGCCACTCCCGCTCTGACATTGCCTGACGTGACCAGGGCACTCCTTGACCCCGCCCCTCTGACCGGGCGCCCCCGCCCCGGCGACACCTGCCGTACGGCGAGAGTCCTGCCGTACCGCGAGGGCGCCTGCCGTAGCGCCGGGGATGGTGGCACCGCGAGGATGGCGGCACCGCGAGGATGGCGGCACCGCGAGGATGGCGGCACCGCGAGGATGGCGGCACCGCAGGGCTAGCGGCACCGGCAGCCATCCCACGGCGCTGATGGCCGTCCCAGACTCTGTGGATAACCCGACCCCATCCACAGAATCCCATTCGGCCGCCCACCACCGAGCCCCGCCGTAGCACCCTGGGCGCCATGCACCGCCGACACCACCCCACCCCGCTCCCCACGCCCAGCGGCCCTCCAGCACCCGCGACACCCCCTCCCGAAGCTGCAGCCTCCAAAAGAGAAGCACCGCCACCCGGAGCAGCACCCCCGAAAGAGCCACCTCCCACCCAGGAGAAGACCGATCCCGCGCTTCCCAAGACGCGGACGCCACCCACCCTGCCATCACTCGCCGACCGGACCGCCCGAATCACCCGAGCGATCCCGCAGGCCGTGGTCTGCCGCCAGACGGCCGCCCACATCTGGGGCCTGAACGTCCTGTACACCCCAGAAGCCGACTGGCCCATAGAGCTGACCGCCCCCGGCCACCTGGCCCTCCCCGGCTGCGTCACCTACCTGGCACCGCTCCCGCCCGAAGACATCACCATGCACAGGGGCGTCCGCCTCACCACCATGGAACGCACAGCCCTCGACTGCGCCCGCTGGCTGCCCCGGATGGTGGCGGTGGCGATCCTCGACCAGTTCGCCCGCCGAGGTGTCGATCTGGAAGCTCTGTGGCACCGCCCCCTCAACTCTTGGCGCTTACGCGACACCCTCGGCCTCGCCGACCGTGGCGCCGCCTCACCCAGGGAGAGCTGGCTGCGGGTCATCCTCGTGGAAGGCGGCTTCCCCAGACCCGCCACCCAGATCCGGGTCGAACTGGACGACGGCCGATTCGCGTACCTCGACCTGGGCTGGGAGGAGTTCCAAGTCGCAGTCGAGTACGACGGCCAGGAGCATCACACCTCACTCGCCGACCAGCAACGCGACACGGACCGCCGCGAGGAGCTTCGCCGACGCGGCTGGCGCGTGATCGCCGTCCGCCGAGACGTCATCCCCGGCCAGATCGCCGACCTCCTCCATCACGTGGCCAACGCCCTGATCGAATGCGGCTGGCAGCCCGGCCCAGAGCGCACCAACCACATCCTCCGCCGCATCCGAGCCGCCCGCCGCCGCTCCCGCTTCCGATTAACCAGCCACCCGCCACTCCAATCCACCACGCCGGGCGCGCCGGTTGCACCTCCATGTCCAAACGTGGGCCAGGCGCCCGCACCGAGGTGATAGCTGGGCGCTGTTCCTAACCATCGGCCAGGCGTCACCCCGGAGTGTCGGCCGGGCATCTCTCCGGGGTGCCGGTCGTGTGCCGCACCGAAGAGCTGGCCGGGCATCACTCCGGAGTGCCAGCCGCGTGCCGCACCGGAGTGTCGGCCGGGCGTCTCTCCGGGGTGTCAGCCGCGTGCCGCACCGGAGTGTCGGCTGGGCGTCTCTCCGGGGTGCCGGTCGTGTGCCGCACCGAAGAGCTGGCCGGGCATCACTCCGGAGTGTCAGCTGGGTGTCACTCCAGGGTGCCGGGTCGTGTGGCACGCCGAAGCGCTGGTCGGCATCACTCCGGAGTGACGGCGGTGCGCCACGCCGGAGTGTCAGCCGAGCATCACGTTGTGGCGTCGGTCGTACGTCACGCCGCAGCCCTGGTCGGGCGTTCATGGCGGGACGTCGGCTGAGCCGAGGTGGCCGGCAACAAGCCGTTGTAGTAGGCGGCAATAAGGGGGAGTTGATTGGCTGCGGTTGGTTGCTGCCGCCAGGGTCAGCCGACCGCGACAGGAAGCTCCTTGATGCCGTTGATGAAGTTCGAGCGAAGCCGGCGCGCAGGACCCGTCTGGCGGAGTTTGGGGCGTCGGCGGGCCAGCTGTTCGAACAGGACCCGGAGTTCGAGCTTGGCCAGGTGGTTGCCCAGGCAGAAGTGGGCGCCGCCGCCGCCGAAGCCGATGTGCGGGTTCGGGTCGCGGGTGATGTCGAAGACCTCGGGGTCGGAGAAGACCGAGGGGTCGCGGTTGGCGGCGGCGTAGAAGACCACGACCTTGTCGTCGGCCTTGATCTCCTGCCCGCCCAGCACCTGGTCGGTGGTGGAGGTGCGGCGGAAGAGGTTGACCGGGGAGACCCAGCGGACGATTTCGTCGGCGGCGGTCTTGGCGAGGGTGGGGTCGGCGACCAGGCGGGCCCACTGGTCCGGGTGTTCGAAGAGGGTGAGCATGCCGCCGGAGGCCGCGTTGCGGGTCGTCTCGTTGCCGGCGACCGCCAAGAGGAGGATGAACAGGTTGAACTCGTCCTGGTCGAGTGTCTCGCCGTGCTCGTTGGGCTGGAGGAGCTTGGTGACGATGTCGTTCTTGGGGGTGTCCTTACGCCGCGTCGCGAGTTCGTTGGCGTAGGCGTAGACCTCCATAGCGGCGGCCGAGCCCACCTCGGGAGTTTCCGAGTAGTCAGGGTCCTGGCTGCCGATCATGCGGTTGGACCAGGTGAAGAGCTTGTCGCGGTCGGCTACGGGAGCGCCGAGCAATTCGCAGATCACGTACAGGGGGAGCGGTGCGGCGACTTCGGTGACGAAGTCGATGTCGCCGGTGCACTTGTCGAGGAGGTCGTCGCAGATGTCGCGGATGTGCTCTTCGAGGGCGCCGATCGTGCGCGGCGTGAAGCCGCGGTTGACCAGAGAACGCCGTCTCGTGTGCTCGGGCGGGTCCTGGTTGAGCATCATGTGGCGCTGGAGATCGATCTGGTCCTGGGTCAGCTCTTCGAATAGGGCGAGCTTCTTGTATGAGGAGAACCGGTCGGAGTGCCGCGATACATGGACGACGTCCTCGTATCGGGTGACGGCCCAGAATCCGGGCTCGCCCTCGTGCCAGTGGACGGGGGAGTTCGCGCGGAGCCAGGCGAGCTGCTCGTGTGGTGGTCCGGTGGTTGCGTAAATGTCCCTGTCGACGAGGTCGATGTGCACCAGAGTCACCCTCTTGATCAAGCGCTTGGTTAAATGCTATCTGAAACGTGTTCTATTACGTCCCTGTACGACCGTCAAGGGGCAATGTAGTGGCGAAACAGCTCCACAAGAGGTCCGCCCACGTCGGGCATTCATCGGGGATGCGGCTTGTACCAGGTCCCTGCGGTCGCCGACGACGGCGGCCTGACTCGGCGGCGGGGAGCGGTGCGAGTCATCGCCCGTCTGTGCGCGAGCCATCGGCCGTCTGCGTGTGAGCCGCTGGTCGGCGCGCTGCCCTGCACCGCGCCGTCCCATATGCACGAGCCTCGGCCGGTCTTGATGCGAGACACGGTCGGCCCCGTCTGCCCGATAAGTCGGCCTGCGCGGCGAATCCGGTCAGCTGCAGCCGGTGCGCGTGCCCGATGCCGTCGGTGTGTGCGCGAGACGGTCGGCTCGTGCCCGATGGGCCAGCGTGCGCACCCGGTGTGGGTGGCCTACGTCTCGGGTGTGGTCACGTCGCTCGGTCCCGCACTGCTGGCCTGGCCTCGCCTCGCGTTGGGTCGCCTGGCGGGGGGTCGCCTGGCGTTGGGTTGCCTGGCGTTGCCTCGGGTCGCGTTGCCTCGCTTCGCGTCGCGTCGGGTCGCGTTGCCTCGCTTCGCGTCGCGTTGCCTCGCGTCGGGTCGCGTTGCCTCGCGTCGGGTCGCGTTGCCTCGCGTCGGGTCGCGTCGCTTCGGGTCGCGTCGCGTCGCCTCGCGTTGCCTCGCGTCGCCTCGGGTCGCGTCGCGTCGCGCTGGCTCGGCTGGGCCTCGCCTGGCGTTGCCCTGTAAGGGGCTTGCTTCACTGTGCCGCCTGGGTCTTGCTCCACTGCCCGTGCTGGGACGCCGGCCTGAGGCTGGCTGTGGGCTCAGTCCGTTGGGGGACGTTGGCTGGGGGATTGGTCCCTCGGAGACGTTGGCTGGGGGATTGGTCCCTCGAAGACGTTGACTGTGGGCTTGGTCCCTCGAAGACGTTGACTGTGGGCTTGGTGCCTCGGGGGGCGTTGGCAATGGGCTCTGGCCCTCGGGGGCGTTGGCTGTGGGTCGGGTCCCTTGTTGGGTGCCGGTCGTGGGCTGGGTTGCCGAGCACGGTCGCTTGGCGGGTTGGAGGGGTGGGCTTGAAGTTGGGTTTACCTCCGATGTATTTGGAGGCGCTAATTCGTGTATGTGAATGCAGCCATCGGAGCGGTAAAGTCGCTTCACAGGCGTCAGCCATCCTCAGGAGGTGTCTTTCGAGGTCACGGATCGGATGTATCCGTCTTGTCACCCTTGACACGCTCTGCCCGATCGCACGAGCATCATGAATCGAGACATCCGATGTATATGAGAAGGATGCGGTGTGAAGCTGCTGCGAGTTGGACCTGTCGGCCAGGAACGTCCGGTGGTCATGGATGACGCCGGCGACCTGCGCGACATCGGAGAGCCCGAGATCGACGGGGCTTTCCTCGCTTCCGGGGGAGTAGCGCGCGTCCGGGACGCGCTCGAGCGTGGTGCCCTGCCCGTCGTCGACGCCGAAGGGCTGCGGATCGGCGCGCCGATCGCTCGTCCAGGAAAGATCGTTTGCATCGGCCTGAACTACAGCGACCACGCCGCCGAGTCCGGACAGGATGTGCCGGCCGAGCCGGTCGTGTTCATGAAGGCCGCGAACACCATGGTCGGGCCGTACGACGAGGTGCTCGTGCCCAGGGGCAGTGTGAAGACCGACTGGGAGGTGGAGTTGGCCGTCGTGATCGGCCGGGAGGCCCGCTACCTGGGCAGCCGGGAGGAGGCGCTCGGCGTGATCGCCGGGTACGCGATCTCCAACGACGTCTCCGAACGCGAGTTCCAGCTCGAACGCGGTGGGCAGTGGGACAAGGGCAAGTCGTGCGAGACGTTCAACCCGCTCGGCCCGTGGCTGGTGACGGCGGACGAGGTGGGCGACCCGCAGAGCCTGCCGCTGCGCCTCTGGGTGAACGGTGAGCTGCGCCAGGACGGCGACACCAAGAACATGATCTTCGATGTGGCCGAGATCGTGCGCTACCTGAGTCAGTTCATGGTCCTGGAGCCAGGTGACGTGATCAATACGGGTACGCCGGCCGGCGTGGCGATGGGCATGCCGGGGCAGCCGTACCTGCGTGAAGGTGACGTGATGGAGCTGGAGATCGAAGGGCTCGGGCGGCAGCGCCAGATGGTGGGGCAGGCATGACGACTCCTGGCGCGTACCGGATCGTCGGGATGGAGACGCACGACGTGCGGTTCCCGACCTCGCGCGAGCTCGACGGCTCGGATGCGATGAATCCGGATCCCGACTACTCCGCGGCTTATGTCGTGCTCACGACCGATGACGGGTTCGAGGGGCACGGGTTCGCCTTCACGATCGGGCGCGGCAACGACATCCAGACCACGGCCATCAGCGCGCTCGAGCCGTACGTGATCGGCAAGGACGTCGAGGACCTCGGCGCGCTCTACAAGGACATGGTCAACGACTCGCAGCTGCGCTGGCTGGGGCCGGAGAAGGGCGTCATGCACATGGCGATCTCCGCCGTGGTCAACGCCCTGTGGGACCTCAAGGCCAAGCGGGCGGGCAAGCCGTTGTGGCGGCTGCTGTCCGAGATGTCCCCCGAGCAGATCGTCGACCTCATCGACTTCCGCTACCTGAGCGACGCCCTGACGCCGCAAGAGGCTCTCGAGATCCTGCGGAGCCAGGAGGCAGGCAAGGAGGAGCGGATCAGCCGGCTCGTCGAGGTCGGCTACCCCGCGTACACCACCTCCCCCGGGTGGCTCGGGTACGACGACGACAAGCTGCGCAGGCTCTGCAAGGAGGCCCTGGAGCAGGGCTTCAAGCAGATCAAGCTCAAGGTGGGCGCCGACCTCGAGGACGACCGGCGCAGGTTCAGGGTGGCCCGCGAGGTCTGCGGCCCCGACTTCCCGATCGCGATCGACGCCAACCAGCGCTGGGACGTCGGATCGGGCATCGAGTGGATCAACGCGCTGGGCGAGTTCCACCCCCACTGGGTCGAGGAGCCGACCAGCCCCGACGACGTGCTCGGCCACGCCGCCATCGCCAGGGGCATCGACCCCATCCCCGTGGCCACCGGCGAGCACGTCCAGAACCGCATCGTGTTCAAGCAGCTCCTGCAGGCCAACGCCATCTCCTACCTGCAGATCGACTCGGCCAGAGTCGGCGGTGTCAACGAGAACCTGGCGATCCTGCTGCTCGCGGCCAAGTTCGGCGTGCCGGTGTGTCCCCATGCGGGCGGCGTCGGGCTGTGCGAGCTGGTGCAGCATCTGTCGATGTTCGACTACGTCGCGATCACCGGCTCCATGGACAACCGCGTGATCGAGTACGTCGACCACCTCCACGAGCACTTCGTCGACCCCGTGGTCATCCGCAACGGTCGTTACGTCGCGCCGTCCGTGCCCGGCTTCAGCGCGGAGATGCATGCAGTGTCGATCGCCGCCCATACATTCCCCGGTGGCGAGGTCTGGAGGGACGCGTGAGCCTGAAAGCGATCGTGACCGGCGGCGGCTCCGGCATCGGGCTGGCCGCGGCCACCCTGCTCGCCGAGCGCGGCATGAAGGTCGCCTGCTTCGACATCAACCCGCCCGGCGAGCCGTTCATCGGGATCAAGGTCGATGTCACGAACGACGCGGAGGTACGGGCGGCGGTGGCGGAGGCCGCCGACCGGCTCGGTGGCATCGACGTGCTCGTCAACAACGCGGGCATCGGTGCTCTGGGCACCATCGAGGACAACCCGGACAGCGAGTGGCAGAGAGTGTTCGACGTCAACGTGCTCGGCATGGTCCGGGTCGCGCGGGCGGCGCTGCCGTACCTCAGGCAGTCCGAGCACGCCTCCATCGTCAACACGTGCTCGATCGCGGCCACCGCGGGCCTGCCGCAGCGCGCCCTCTACAGCGCGACCAAGGGGGCGGTGCTCTCGCTGACCCTCGCGATGGCCGCGGACCACATCCGCGAGGGCATCCGCGTCAACTGCGTCAACCCAGGCACCGCGGACACCCCGTGGGTCGCGAGGCTGCTCGACCGGGCCGACGACCCCGAGGGGGAACGCGCCGCACTGAACGCCAGGCAGCCGATGGGCCGCCTGGTCAGCGCGGAGGAGGTCGCCGCGGCGATCGCCTATCTCGCCAGTCCCGAAGCCGGTGCCACCACCGGGACCGCGCTCGCGGTCGACGGGGGCATGCAAGGGCTCCGCCTCAGGGCGTCCAACTAAGGAAGGTACCCCCCATGAAGTTCGGATCGGCGGTCGCGACGGCGGCCCTATTGGCGGTCGTCACCGCGTGTGGCTCGGGCACGACAACAGCCGGAGGAGAGGGCGGCGGCGGGAAGGTCGGCATCGACCACCCACGGGCCGACTCCAACTTCTGGAACTCCTACATCAAGTACGTCCCGCAGATGGCCAGCGAGTACAAGGTGGACCTCATGCCGCCCACCAACTCGCAGAACGACGTCTCCAAGCTGGTCAACAACGTGCAGGCGCTGGTCGGACAGGGCGCCAAGGCGATCATCATGGCCCCCCAGGACACCGGTGCCATCGCCAACACGCTGCAGCAGCTGGAGAACAAGAAGATCCCCGTCGTGAGCGTCGACACCCGTCCGGACAAGGGAAAGGTCTACATGGTCGTACGCGCCGACAACCGCGCGTACGGGACCAAAGCCTGCGAGTTCCTCGGTGAGAAGCTGGGGGGCAAGGGCAAGGTCGTGCAGCTCCAGGGCGCGCTCAGCTCCGTCAACGGCCGTGACAGGTCGGAGGCGTTCCTGGAGTGCATGAAGTCCAAGTTCCCCGGCATCACCGTGTTCAGCGAGCCCACGGAGTGGGAGGGCACCAAGGCCGCGTCGATGCTGCAGACCCGCCTGGAGCAGAACCCTGACATCAAGGGCATCTACATGCACGCCGGCGGCGTGCACCTGGCGCCGACGCTGCAGGTGCTGAAGCAGAAGAGCCTGCTCGTCCCGCCGGGCGACGCCAAGCACGTCTTCGTGGTGTCGAACGACGGCATCCCGGAGGAGCTCGAGGCGATCCGCAAGGGCGACATCGACGCCACGGTGTCGCAGCCGGCCGACCTTTATGCCAGGTACGCGGTCTTCTACGCCAAGGCCGCCCTGGAGGGCAAGACGTTCAAGCCCGGACCGACCGACCACGACAGCAACATCATCCAGCTGCCGAACGGCCTGGAGGACCAGCTCCCCGCGCCGCTCGTGACGAAGGACAACGTGGACGACAAGGGCCTTTGGGGTAATCAGGTCAAGTGATGAAAAATCACGTTGAAGCCCGAAACGTCGTCAAGCGCTTCGGACCCACTGTCGCGCTGAACGGCGCGGGGATCGCGATCGCCGGGGGCGAGACCCATGCGCTCGTCGGCAGGAACGGCGCGGGGAAGTCCACCCTCGTGTCGATCCTCACCGGGCTCCAGCCGGCCGATGAGGGCGAGGTGCTGTTCTCGGGAGAGGCGGCGCCCCCCCTCGCCGACCGCGACGCCTGGCGGCAGCGCGTCGCCTGCGTCTATCAGAAGTCCACGATCATCCCCGCGCTGACGGTCGCCGAGAACCTCTTCCTCAACCGCCAGTCGGCTAGGGGCGCCAGGATCAACTGGCGCGCGCTGCGGGCCAGGGCGCGCGAGCTGCTGGACACGTACGAGGTGGACGTCGACGCGCAGGCGCTGGCCGGTGATCTGACCGTCGAGCAGCGCCAGCTCGTCGAGATCGCTCGGGCGCTGTCGTTCGGGGCGAGGTTCATCATCCTCGACGAGCCGACCGCCCGGCTCGACGGCCCGGCCATCGAGCGGCTGTTCGCGCGCATGCGCTCACTGCGCGAGCAGGGCGTCACGATGATGTACATCTCCCACCACCTCGACGAGGTCTACGAGATCTGCCAGAGCGTCACGGTCTTCCGCGACGCGCGGCACATCGTGACCAGGCCGGTCGCCGACCTCCCCCACGACGAGCTGGTCGCCGCGATGACGGGGGAGGCCACGACGGCGTACGAGTCCCGCTCCCGCACACCCGGCGACAGGGTCGTGCTGTCGGGGGAGGGCCTCTCGCTCGGCGGCCGCTACGCAGATGTCGATATTTCCGTTAAATCGGGCGAGGTCGTCGGCCTGGCCGGCTCCGCGAGCAGCGGCAAGGTCGGCCTGGCCGAGACCCTCGTCGGGCTCCGCAGGGCCGACTCCGGCACGGTCACGGTCAACGGCACCCGGGTCAGACCGGGCGACGTGCCCGCCGCCATGGAGGCGGGCCTCGGGTTCGTGCCGGAGGACCGCCACCACGAGGGCTTCGTCCCGCTGCTCTCGGTGGGGGAGAACGCCACGTTCCCGATCGCCCGCAAGCTGGGCCGGTACGGCATCGTGTCGCCGGCCCGCGTGCGGACCAGGGCCAACGAGATGATCAACAATCTCGACATCAAGACGGAAGGTCCTGACCAGCCGGTCGGTGACCTGTCCGGGGGGAACGCGCAGAAGGTCGTGTTCGCGCGGGCCCTCGTGGACGACCCGACGGTGCTGGTCGTGATCAACCCGACGGCCGGCGTCGACGTCAAGGCCAAGCAGGCCCTGCTCGGCGCCGTCGAGGACGCGGTCGAGCGAGGCGCGGGCGCCGTCGTGGTCTCCGACGAGCTCGACGACCTGCGGATCTGCGACAGGGTGCTGGTGATGTTCCACGGCAGGGTCGTCAAGGACATGCCGCGTGGCTGGACGGACCACGAGCTCGTGGCCGTGATGGAGGGCATAGAAGATTGACCACTATGACTGCGCCGGTCCCACGGGTGCGCCTGGCCAGGTTCCGTGACCTGACCCTGGTGCCGGTGATCGTGATCCTGCTCGTCGTGGGCGCGTTCCTCGACCCGACTTTCCTGACCGCGGGCAACCTCACGAACGTGCTCCAGCAGCAGGCGGCGATCTCGCTCGTCGTGCTGGCGGAGGCGATGATCCTCATCGCCGGCAAGTTTGACCTGTCGCTGGAGTCGACGGTCGGCACCGCGCCGGCCATCGCGGTGATGCTGGTGATCCCGGCGGCCGCCGGCGGGTTCGGCCTCGGGCTGCCCGGCGCGCTGGTGATCCCGCTGGCCCTGCTGATCGGCGCGGCCATCGGGGCGTTCAACGGTTTCCTGATCATCAGGTTCCAGCTGTCGGCGTTCATCGTGACGCTGGCCATGCTGATCATCGTGCACGGCCTCCTGCAGGGGCCGACCGAGGGCAAGACGTTGTTCCAGCTTCCCGACTCGATCCTCTACCTGGGCAGCGCCATGTGGCTCGGCCTGCCGGCGGCCATCTGGATCGCCGGCGTGCTGTTCGCGGCGGGCATCTTCGGCCTGGGCTACCTGCGGCTCGGCCGCGCGCTCTACGCGATCGGCGGCAACACCGACGCCGCCCGCGCCGCCGGCATCCGGGTGGATCGGGTGCTGTACGGGGTGTTCATCCTGGGCGGGACGCTCGCGGCGCTCGCCGGGATCCTGGAGACCGGCCGCCTCGGGGGGATCGGCAACAACCAGGGCGTCGGGTGGATCTTCATGGTGTTCGCGGCGGCGGTCATCGGCGGCGTGAGCATGGACGGCGGCAAGGGCACGATCCTGGGCGCGCTCACCGGCGTGCTCGTGATCGGCCTGGTGCAGAACATCCTGACGCTCATCGGCGTCTCAGGCTTCTGGCAGCCGGTGATCTATGGCGGGATCATCCTCATCGCGTTGATGATCAGCCGGATCGCGGGCGGAAAGGCACAGGATTGAACGGGCTCGACGAACCTCCGGCCGGACCGGACAGCGACCCGCCGGACAGATCTCCGAGCGGTCGTGACGGTGGTGCGCCGGGTGGGCGTGACGGTGGTGCTATGGACGGGCGTGACGGTGGTGCGCCGGGTGGGCGTGACGGTGGTGCGATGAACGGGCGTGACGGTGATGTGCCGGGTGGGCGTGACGGTGGTGCGATGAACGGGCGTGACGGTGATGTGCCGGGTGGGCGTGACGGTGGTGCGATGAACGGGCGTGACGGCGGCGGGGTCGAGGTGTCGCGGCACGGCTTCGGCGGGGCACCGATCGGCAACCTGTTCCACGAGGTGACGGAGGAGCAGGCGCGTGCCACGGTCGACGCGGCGTGGGACGCCGGGGTGCGCCTGTTCGACACCGCGCCCCATTACGGGCTCGGCCTGTCGGAGCGTCGCCTCGGTGCCGCGCTCAAGGACCGCTCGGGCTACGTCCTGTCTACCAAGGTCGGCCGCCTGCTGGTGCCCGCCTCGTCATCGGACGGCCGCGACGAGCAGGGCTTCGACGTCTCCGCCGATCTCCAGCGGGTGTGGGACTTCTCCGGTGACGGCGTACGCAGATCCCTGGAGGAGTCCCTGGGACGGTTGGGCCTCCCAGCCGTCGACATCGCGCTCATTCACGACCCGGACAACCACATGGACCAGGCGCTGGCGGAGGCGTACCCGGCGCTGGCAGAGCTGAGGGCGCAGGGCGTGGTGAAGGCCATCGGTGTCGGGATGAACCAGTGGCAGGCACCGCTGCGCTTCGTCCAGGAGACCTCCGTCGACGTCGTGATGCTCGCGGGCCGCTACACCCTGCTCGACCAGTCGGGACTGCCGCTCCTGGAGGAGTGCGCGCGCCGCGGGGTCAGGGTGCTGGCGGCGGGCGTCTTCAACAGCGGCATCCTGGCGACTCCGCGGCCGACCGGCACGTACAACTACGAGCCCGCCCCGGCGCCGGTGATGGAGAGGGCGACGAGGATCGCGGAGATCTGCGAACGCCACGGCGCCACGCTGCCCCAGGCGGCCATGGCCTTTCCCCTCCGCCACCCGGCCGTCGCCTCGGTCGTCCTGGGGGCCCGCTCACCCGAGGAGGTCACCGCGAACGCCACCCTGCTGTCCCGCCCGGTCCCGGAAGCGGTGTGGGACGAGCTGATGGCAGAGGGGTTGCTGCCCAAGGAGTGACGGCGAGGCGGTGAGCCCGGCGGTGCTCAGCGTCCGTCCGCTGATCGGAGGGAGGACTCAGCAGGGGGCTCAGCGTCCGTCCCCTGACCAGGGCGGGGAGGGCTCAGGAGGGGATGTACAGCCAGGACTTCGAGGGCCCGGGCTCGTACGCCGAGTCGAGGCGTTTGGCCATGATCCCGGGCAGGCCCTGTTCGCGGGCGGCCTGACGGACCGGGCCCGCCTCGCCCGGCCACGAGGGAGCGGTCTGCCAATGGGCACCCGCCAGCTCCAGCGCGTCCAACGCCGCTCGCCGGGCCGTGTAGGGCTCGTCGACCAGGGAGCGGCCGTCGTCGTACAGCAGGTCGTAGAAGACCAGGATCTCCGCGCCTCCGAGCGTGGCCACCTCTCCGTCCAGCATCGCCGTACGACTGCCGAACGACTCCGCGAGCCCTCGCAACCACGGGTGCTCCCGCGCGGCCGTCGTGCGTCCGCCCTCGATGGGGACGAGCAGGCGGCGGCCACCCCACGCGAACTCGAAGGCGTAGGCCGAGACGTCCTTCGGGGGCTTGGCGCGTTCGGTCGGGAGCATGGGTTCGGGTGGTGGGAACGGTTCGCGGGCCCGGGCGTCCATGCGGTGGATCATCCAGTTCTGGCCTCGGGTCCGGAACAGGACGAACCGCCCCGAGGCGCGCTCTCCGTGCAGGACGAACTTGACCTCGCGGTCCGACCACTTCTCCGTCTCGTACGTGCCGGTGTCCCAGATGGTCATCGTGCCGCCGCCGTACTCGCCCTTGGGGATCTCGCCGTGGAACGTGAGGTACTCCATCGGGTGGTCCTCGGTGTGCACGGCCAGGTGGTTGGTGTCGGGGTCGGCGGGCAGGCCCTTGGGGACGGCCCAGGACACCAGGACACCGTCGCGCTCGAGCCGCAGGTCCCAGTGGAGGGATCGGGCGTGGTGCTCCTGGATGACGAACGCGTTGCCGTCCTCGGAGGGGGGCGGGGATGGGGGGATGGGCTCGGGGGTGCGGCTGGCGTCGCGTTTGCTCCGGTATCGCTCCAGTTTGTCGGCCACGACAGGGCTACTACCCGCCCGTACTCTCCCAGACCACCAGCGGGTACGGCACCCGGATCCCGCCGACCAAGCGCAACCCTGAGCGCGCCTTCGAACGCGCCCAGCGCCGCCGTGCGAGTCGCCGTCGGGCCGGGGTGCGCCGTGCCGAGCCCCCGCTGCGCGGGCCGTCGTGCTGGGCAGCGCTGTGGGGCGGGCCGTTGTGCTGGGCTCCGCGGAGTTGAGGTTGGGTGCTGGGCCGGCCGGCCGGCTGCGCTTGGCTGTGCCGCGCTGCCCTGCGCCGTATCGGGCGGCGACGTGCCGGGCCGTATCGAGCCGCACCAGGCTGGGTCGCGCCGCGCCCGGCCGTCTTGGCTGCGTGCTGCCGCGTCGGGAGGGGCTTTGCTGGACGTGTCGGGCTGCTCTGTGTCGCGCCGGGTGTGTTCGGCGCCTGGAGGCTGCGCTGGGCGTTGGGCTGGGATGGGTGGGTTCAGGGTGAGTGCGAGAGGTTCTGGGTGCCGATGACCTTGAGGAGTCGCAGCGCCTCGTACGACGGCGACCCCGGCGCCGCGGTGTAGAGGACGATCCACTGGTCGCCCTCGGGCACGTGCAGCGTCTCGCAGTCCAGCTCCAGCCACCCCACGGCCGGATGGTTGATCCGCTTGCGCGCGGACCTGCGGACGGTGACGTCGTGCCCGGTCCACAGCTCCGCGAACTCGGCGCTGCCGGCCAGCAGCCGGTCGACGAGCCGGCGGATGCCGGGGTCGTCCGGGTAGCGGGCGGCGGCGGCCCGCAGGTCGGCCACCGACTCCCTGGCGAACCGCCACGCGCCCTCGGGGTCGTGGCGGTCCCGGGCCCGAGGGTCGGTGAAGTAGCGCCACATGAGGTTGCGTTCGCCGGGCGGCAGCACGGAGAAGTCCGTGAGCAGAGCGGCGGCGAGGGGGTTCCAGGCCAGCACGTCGTATTTGGCATCCGACACGAGCACCGGGGTGTCGTCCAGCCGGTCGAGCAGGTGGAGCACGCCCGGCCTGACATCCTGTGGCGGGCCGGAGGGCGGTCCGGGCGGCTCCCCGGCCAGGTAGTACAGGTGGGAACGCTCGTCGTTGTTCAGTCGCAGCGCCCTGGCGATCGCGCCGAGCATCTGGCGCGACGGCCGCGGTCCGCGGGCCTGCTCCAGGCGGGCGTAGTAGTCGACGGACATGCCGGCCAGCCGGGCGACCTCCTCCCGCCGCAGCCCGGGCGTGCGGCGGCGCTTGCCGCCTTCCAGGCCCACGTCGGACGGCCGCACCAGTTCGCGGCGGCTGCGCAGGAATCCCGCCAGGTCGGCCCTGTTGATCCGGTCCATGACTTCAGGATGCCTGGCCCGCGCCACCGTAACCAGGGACCGTCAATCCAGGGCTCAGCGCTGCTCTTCCGTTCGTTTGCGGCCCGGCTCAGCGACCAGGGACCGTCGATCCGACCGGCGTCTTCCTCAGCGAGCAGGGCGGCACCTACCCCTGGTAGCGGGGTCAGTCGAGATCGAGCGCCTTGCGCAGCCACGACTCCACACCCGCCACGTGCACGGTCGCCCAGGACCGGGCCACGTCGGCCTGGCGGGCGGCGATGGCCTCGTAGATCGCGGTGTGCTGCTCCCGCGTCTTCTCCATCGCCCCCTCCTGGGTGAGCCCGCGCCAGATCCTGGCCCGAGTGGTCGGACCTGACAGGCTCTCGATGAACGAGCAGAGCACGCTGTTTCCCGAGCCCCGCGCGATCCGCTGGTGGAACTCGAGGTCGTTGGCCACCAGCTCCTCGACCGTCGGCTCGCCGGGCAGGGACTCCAGGATCACGCGCAGCTCTTCGACCTCGGCATCGGTCATCAGCTCGGTCGCCATCGCCGTCGCGGCCGGCTCCAGGATGCGCCTGACCTCGAAGAACTGGATCACTGTGTCGTCGCGGTGCAGGTCGAGCACGAACGACATGGTGTCCAGCAGCAGCCGCGGCTCCAGGCTGGTCACGTACGTGCCGTCGCCCTGACGTACGTCGAGCACGTTGATCAGGGACAGGGCGCGCACGGCCTCGCGCAACGAGTTGCGTGACAGGCCGAGCCGCTCGGCGAGGTCGGCCTCCTTGGGCAACCGGTCGCCGGGGACCAGCTCGCCCGAGAGGATCATCTGTTTGATCTTGTCGATGGCCGCGTCGGTGACCGCCACGCTTCTCCCCCTAGACATCGGATGTCTAGGAGTCTAGAGCCTGGAACCGGACCGGATTGACACCGGGGACCCGGCGAACTTCGCCCCGGGCCTCCAGGGCGCGCAGATGCGCCGCGGCCTCCCCGGCCGCCATGCCTCTCAGCGCTGGGGACAGGTCGTCCCAGGGCCTGTTCCACGTCATCATCGCGGCGACCTCCCAGATGGTCAGCGGTTCCGGCCGCTGGGCCATCAGGGCGCGCAGCCGTACGAGCTTCTCATCGTGATGGTGGCGGATCTCGACAGCTCGCGCGGCCACATCAGGAAATATCCATTCGTGTGCGGGCAATGCGTCGAGGGGCCCCAGCTCGGCGACCCGGTCCAAGGAGTCCAGGAAATCACCCAAGGGATCGACATCGTCCCGGTCATACGGATAAATCCCGACATGGGGGGTGATGTCGGGGAGGACGTGGTCGCCGGTGAACAGCCGGTCGGCGTCCTCCAGATGCAGGCAGATGTGCCCGGGAGTGTGGCCGGGCGTGTGGACGGCCCGGAGCTTGCGGCCGGGCAGATCCACCAGGTCCCCGTCACGTAACCGGCGGTCGGGCAGCGCCGGCGGGGTAGGCCGGCTCACCGCCTGCCGCACCTCGCCAGGATCGGCCCCGGCCCGCCTGAGCATGTCGGACTGGAAGCTCTCGTGCTCCTCGGCCGCGTAGTCGTGCATGAGCCTGACCAGCGCCGCGTCGTCCTCGTGCATCGCGATCCACGCGCCGGAGGCGTCCTTGACCTGCCCCGCGAGCCCGGCGTGGTCGGGATGGAAATGGGTGACGACCACCCCGCTCACCGTGCTCACGTCGATCCCGAGCGCGGCGAGGCCGCCGCTGAGCGCGTCCCAGGCCTCCGGATGGTTCCACCCGGCGTCGACCAGCACCGGCCCCTTGGGGGATTCGAGGGCGTAGACGAGCGTGTAGCCAAGCGGGTTGCCCGGGATCGGCACCGGCACGCTCCACACCCCGCCGCCGAGATCCTGCGGCCGCTGCTCCGCGTACGGCCTGCGTCTGCTCTTCATGCGCCCCCCGATCGGGTGATAAGTGTCACCGGCCGGCCCGCTCGAGAATGGTGGCCGTGGCCAGCGCCCCGCCGGCGCACATCGTGACCAGCGCGGTCGCCGAGTCCGACCGCTCCAGCTCGTGCAGCGCCGTGGTGATCAGCCGCGCGCCCGTGGCGCCGACCGGATGGCCGAGCGCGATCGCGCCGCCGTTGACGTTGACGCGGTCGAAGTCGGGCTCGTGCGCGCCCGCCCACGACAGCACCACCGATGCGAACGCCTCATTCACCTCGAACCTGTCGATGTCGCCGATCGTCATCCCGGCCGCCGCCAGCACCTTGGCCGTCGCCTCCACGGGCCCGTCCAGGTGATAGTACGGCTCCGCGCCGACGAGCGCCTGCGCCAGGATCCGCGCCCTGGGCCGCAGCCCGTGCCTGGCGGCCGCCTCTTCGCTCATCACCAGCACCGCCGCGGCGCCGTCGGAGATCTGCGACGAGGTGCCCGCGGTGTGGAGGGCGCCCTCGGCGACGGGCTTGAGGTTGGCCAGGGTCTCGACCGTGGTCTCGCGTAAGCCCTGGTCCCTGCGTACGTCCCCGACGGGCACGATCTCGCGCTCGAACCGCCCGTCGGCCCACGCCTTGGCCGCCAGCCGCTGGGAACGCGCCCCGAGCCAGTCGAGCCGCTCCCGCGTCAGCCCGCGCCGCCGCGCGATCCGCTCGGCCGCGGTGAACTGGTCGGGCAGGTCGATGCTCCAGTCGTCCGGCTTGGCCGTGGCGGGCCGCACGTTGCTGCCGAGGGGCGCCCGGCTCATCACCTCGACGCCGCACCCGATGCCGGCCTCGATCACGCCCGCGCGCACCATCGCCGCCGCGAGGTGCACCGCCTGCTGCGACGACCCGCACTGCGCGTCCACCGTCGTCACCCCGGTCCGGTACGGCAGCCCGGCATAGAGCCACGAGTAGCGCCCGACATGCCCGCCCTGCTCGCCCGCCTGCGTCACGCACCCGGCGAACACCTGCTCGACGGCCGCCGGATCGAGCCCCGACCGCTCGACGAGCCCGTTCAGCGCGGTTGCCAGAACCTGTTGCGGTTTGAGCCCGGCCAGCCAGCCTGCTCGCTTGCCGATGGGAGTGCGTACGGCCTCGACGATCACAGGTGTGCCCACAGTCGCCTCCAGAACGATGCTCTGGCGAAACTGTAACGCGTTCTACTTTGCCGTGGAACCCTCCAGCGTCGACGGCAGCCCGAACGTCTCGAACAGGCTCTCCTCGAAGAACATGCCGACGTGCCTGATCTGCTCCCCGGCGAACGTCAGCACCATGATCGCGAACTGCCCGTAGACGCCGTTCTGGCGGTGGTACACCGCGAACGCCGGCTGCCCGTTGGCGGCGATCGGGATCAGCTTGAGGTCGCCGGGGCGCTCGGCCGGGCACTGCGTCCTGGTGAGCTCCATGATCGCCTCGGGCCCCTGGTACCAGCCGACGTACGGCGGCATCTCCCAGACCGCGTCCTTGGTGAACAGGTGGGCCAGGCTGTCGACGTCGTAGTTCTCGAACGCCGCGACATAGCGGTCGAGCTGGGCCTGCTGCTCGGCCGACAGCGGCTCGACCGGGTCGTCGATGTTCGGCTGCACCTCGTTGAGCTGTGCGCGGGCCCGCTGGAGGATGCTGTTGACGGCCGCGGTGGACGTCTCCAGCGCCTCGGCCACCTCGGCGGCCTTCCACCTGAGCACGTCACGCAGCACCAGCACCGCCCGCTGCCGCGGCGGCAGGTGCTGCAGCGCGGCGATCAGGGCGAGCCTGATGCTCTCGCGGGCGGTCACGATCGTGGCGGGGTCGTCGCCGCCGACGCCCGCGAGAGCGTCGGGCACGGGCTCCAGCCACGGCACCTCGTGGTCCGAGACCAGGGGAGCGGTCGGCTCGGTGCTGGGGGCACCGAGACCGGTGGGCAGCGGCCGCCTGTTCCGGCTGTCGAGCGCGGTCAGGCAGGCACTGGTGGCGATGCGATAGAGCCACGTGCGCAACGAGGAACGTCCCTCGAAGCCCTCATAGGCCCGCCACGCGCGCAGATACGTCTCCTGGACGAGGTCCTCGGCGTCGTGCACCGAGCCCATCATCCGGTAGCAGTGCGCCAGCAGCTCGCGCCGCATCGGGTCAGCCTGTCGGAGGAACTCCTCGTTCGTCGGCTTGTCGGTCATACCTCCTTGTATAGACGGCGGCACCGACAGACTGGCGACTTTGACCGCGATTAAGGCCAACCATTTAAGGACCCAAAGAAATGACCATGAATCAGTGGGGAACGGTCAGAACGATCTTGCCGCTGACCCGGTTCGTCTCGCCGAGTTCGTGGGCCTTGGCGGCCTCCTCCAGCGGCAGGACGGCGGCGATCTCCGCCCGCAGCCGCCCCGCCTCGACCAGGGCCGCGAGCGCGCGCATCGCGGCGTGGTCGGGCTCCACCAGCATGGCCTCCGAGCGGATGCCCAGCTCGGCCGCCTGCCGGTCCAGGGCCGGGTCGAGATTGCTGAGCACCAGCGAGACGATCGTGCCGCCCTTGCGCAGGGTGCGCAGCGAACGCGGCCCGTAGTCGCCGCCGATGGTCTCGAGTACCACGTCCACGTCCCGCACGACCTCGGCGAAGTCCTCGTTGCGGTAGTCGACCAGCTCGTCGGCGCCCAGATCGCGCAGGAACTCGTGCTTGGCCGCGCTGGCCGTCCCGATCACGTACGCGCCGCGCGCCTTGGCGATCTGCACCGCCAGGTGCCCCACCCCGCCCGCGGCGGCGTGGACCAGGACGCGCTGGCCGCCCTTCAGCCCGGCGACGTCCACGAGCGCCTGGTACGCGGTCAGCCCCGCGAGCGGGATCCCGGCCGCCTGGACGTGGTCGACGGTGGCGGGCTTGCGCACGAAGTGGCGGGACGGCGCGGTGACGTACTCGGCGAAGGCGCCGTGCGCGTCCGGGTACTTGAGCATGCCGAACACCTCGTCGCCCGGCTGGTAGAGCGCCTGCCCGACGCCCGACTCCTCGACCACGCCGGAGACGTCGTAACCGAGCACGAACGGCAGCTCGTCGCGCAGCAAGCCGCCGCTCGCGCGGGTCTTCCAGTCGGTCGGGTTCAGCCCGGCCGCCTCCACCCGCACCAGCACCTCGGTCGGGCCGGGAACGGGCCGGTCGAGCTCCACCGTCTTCAGAACCTCAGGGCCGCCCAGGACGTCCTGGATGATCGCTTTCATCTTCATGGGACCCAGCCTGCTGGGTCCGGGGCCGAGCCCGCGAGTGGCCCAAAGGTCATGCTGTGTAAAAATCGGGCCATGCATCGCGTCGCCGTCCTCGCCGTCGACGGGGTCATCCCGTTCGAGCTGAGCGTGCCGTCCAGGATCTTCCTCGTCGCGCAGGGGGCCGGCGGCGAGCCGCTCTACGACGTGGTCACCTGCACGGTCGACGGCCGTCCCGTCGCCACGGCCGCCGACTACTCCATCGCCGTCGAGCACGACGCGAGCGTGCTGGCCGACGCCGACACGGTGGTGGTGCCCGCCGCCGAGTGGTACGCCGGGCTCACGGGCGCCGACTCGCTGCCCGCCGGGCTGGCCGCGGCGCTGGCCCGGATCCGGCCCGGCACCCGGATCGTCTCCATCTGCATCGGCACGTACGTGCTGGCGGCGGCCGGGCTGCTCGACGGCCGTCCGGCGACCACGCACTGGCGGCACGCCGAGCGGTTCGCCGCCGCGTTCCCGAAGGTGCGGCTGGACGCGGACGTGCTGTTCGTGGACGACGGCGACGTGCTCACCTCGGCCGGCGCCTCGGCCGGGGTGGACCTCTGCCTCCACCTCGTCCGCCGCGACCACGGCAGCCGGGTCGCCAACCAGGTGGCCAGGGCGTGCGTGGTGCCGCCGTGGCGGGACGGCGGCCAGGCGCAGTACGTCGAGCACCCGGTGCCCGAGCCGTCCAGCGTCGGCACCGCCCCCACCCGGGCCTGGGCCTTGGGACGGCTGGGCACGCCGCTCCGGCTGGACGACCTGGCCGATCACGCGGGGATGAGCAGGCGCACGTTCACCAGGCACTTCCGGCAGGAGGTGGGGCTGAGCCCGGGTCAGTGGCTGACGCAGCAGCGGATCGCGCTGGCCAGGCACCTGCTGGAGAGCACCGACCTGCCGGTGGACCGCATCGCGGACCGCGCCGGCTTCGGGACGGCGGCCTCGTTCCGGCAGCACCTGCAGACGGCGGTGGGGGTCTCGCCGCATGCATATCGGCGCACGTTCCACATGAGGTGACGGGCCGACCGGACACCACTGAGGCGGCCCACTGTGCGCGCCGTAACGGCGGCGCGCCACTGAAGGGTCAGCAGCCGTTTCCTGGAGGGTCCTCAGGAAGTACGGCGGGTGGCCTGCCCGTGCGCAGCCGTAACGTATGGGTTTGCTCTTCTGCCGAAGTGCGGCGGGGTCAGATGTCGGCGAGAAGTCTTGCGGCGGCGGTTTCGATGCGGCGCTGGATCTGGTCGTAGGTGCGGCGGCCGCGGAGCATCTCGAGGAGCTCCTGCACCCACACGCTGGCCAGCGACCCCGCGAGGTCGGCCTGCTCCTCGGTGGCGTCCTCGAGGGTCAGGCCGTCGGCCGAGACCCGCAGCAGCAGCCCCGTGATGCGCTCCCCGAACGGCGTCTGCACCTCCGCCATGATCAGCGAGCGGATGAGCGCGTCGGCCAGCTCCGGCTCGCGCATCAGCCCGCGGGTCGCCCGCATGAGCACGTCCACCGCGCGGCTCGACGGCGTGGTGGCCCCGGGCGGACGCCGCTCGATGCTGCTCTCGAGGAGGTCGATCTCCTCGCCCACCACCGCCACCACCAGGTCCATCTTGGACGGGAAGTAGCGATAGAGCGTGCCAAGCGCCACGCCCGCGCGCTCGGCCACCGTGCGCATCTGCATGGCTTCGACGCCGCCGCGCGAGGCCAGCGCGGCGGCGGCCTGGACGATGCGCTTGCGGCGTTGATGCTGGCTACGCGTACGGACGCTGTGCCCGCCCGGCGTGGGGTGGCTCTCCATGGTCCCCTCGGTGTCGCTGGAGGGCGCGGCGTGCGTGGTACGCATAAGAACACGTTATCTGATTTCTCGATGACGTGGCTTGTTACTCGCGGGTCACAAAGAAGCCCTATAGGCCCATGTCTATGGCGTTACAGCGGTATGTCGCGACTTATCAGGATAGGCGGGCACTGGACAGATATTAGAATCTGTTCTAGTTTGCGATTCGGCTGACCGAGCGCTTGGTGGAGGCCCCGGATGGCGGCGAACACGCTGGCGGCCCTGCTCCGTGCACGGGCCGACGACGATCGACCTGGGCTGATGTTCGAGGACACGACGTGGTCGTGGCGCGAGCACGTGACGGCGTGCCGCGCCGCCGGGGCCTGGCTGTCCGGGCGCGGAGCGGGGTTGCACGTGGGGGTGCTCAGCGAGAACGTTCCAGAGCTGGTGTTCCTCGTGGGCGGGGCGGCGCTGTCCGGGCACGTGGTCGTCGCGCTGAACCCGACGCGGTCGGTCGACGAGCTGATCCGCGACGCCCGCGCCACGGACGTGGACCTGCTCCTGGTGGACGCGCCCTACGCCGGGGCGGCCGGGCCGCTGTCCGAGGCGCTGGGGGTGGAGGCGCTGGGGGTGGAGGCGCTGCCCCTCCCGGACGCCGCCGCCGTGGCGGACAGTTCGCCCGCCGCGGAGGCCGCGCCCGAGGACCTCGTGATGCTGATCTTCACCTCGGGCACCTCCGGCCGGCCCCGCGCCGTGCGGATCACGCAGCGCAAGATGGCCCTTCCCGGGCTGAGCCTGGCGGCGCTGCTCACCCCGTCGGACGTCGTGTACTGCTCGATGCCGCTGTTCCACTCCGGCGCGCTGATGGCCGCCTACGCCCCGGCCGTGGCGTCGGGGGCGGCGCTGGCGCTGCGGCGGCGGTTCTCGGCGTCGGGGCTGCTGCCCGACCTCAGACGGTACGGCGGCACGTACCTGCACTACGTGGGCAAGGCGCTCTCCTACGTCCTGGCCACCCCCGAACGCCCCGACGACGCCGACAACCCGCTCAGGATCGCGTTCGGGAACGAGGGCAGCGCCGTGGCTACGAGGAGGTTCGGGGAGCGGTTCGGGTGCCGGGTGATCGACGCCTTCGGCTCCACGGAGACGGCCATCTCGCTCACCCCCGATCCGTCCGGGCCGCCCGGATGCCTGGGGCGGCTGCCCGAGGGCGTGCAGATCCTCGACCCCTTCACCGGCCGTCCCTGCCCGCCGGGCCGCATCGAGGACGGCCGCCTGCTCAACCCGGACGAGGCCGTCGGCGAACTGGTCAACGTGCGGGGGCTGGGGCTGTTCGACGGCTACTACAACGACCCCGAGGCGGACGCCGAGCGGATCAGGGACGGCGCGTTCTGGTCGGGCGACCTGGCGTACGCGGACGGGGACGGCTACGTGTTCTTCGCGGGGCGCGGCACCGAACGGCTGCGCGTGGATGGCGAGAACCTGGCGGTCGCGCCCATCGAGGCGGCGCTGCGGGAGTTCGCGGGGGTGGTCGAGGCGGCCGTCTACCCGGTGCCCGACCCGGCTGCGGGCGACCAGGTCATGGCGGCGCTGGTGCTGGAAGGGGGCTTCGACCCGGTTGCGTTCACGGCGTTCCTGGCGGCTCGCCGCGATCTGGGCGCCAAGTCCTTACCCCGATATATCCGCCTTTCTGATCACTTGCCCCAGACGCCTTCCCACAAGGTCATCAAGCGGGTCCTCGCCCGCGAGGGCTGGCGCACCGCCGACCCGGTCTGGTGGCGGTCGGACTCCGGGCTCCGGCCGCTGAGCGAGTCGGACGTCAAGGGGATCGAGGAGGAGTTCGTACGGCACGGCAGGCAACACCTCTTGGAGACGTGAATGGACTTCAACCTGGACGAAACCCAGCAGGACCTGCGGAAGCTGGCGGCCGAGGTACTGGCCAGGGAAGGGGACGAGGAGCGGCTGCGGCAGGCCGGGCTCATGAGCGTGTGCGTGCCGGAGGAGGCTGGGGGAGCCGGGCTCGGGCCGGTGGAGCTGGCCGTGGTGCTGCGGGAGGTGGGGGCGCGGGCGGCACCGGTGGCCGCACTGCCCACGCTGGTGAGCACGCTGACCTTGGCCCGCTATGGCACCCTTGACCAGCAACGCCGCGAGGGCGGGATGACCCTCGCGCTCCGCGAGCCCGGCAGAGCGCCGGCCGACCCGCCTTCGACGACCGCCCGGGACGTGGCCGGCGGCTGGGCGCTGACCGGGCGCAAGGTCTCCGTGCCGCACCCCGCCGGCACGGTGCTCGTCACCGCCGACGAGGGCCTGTTCCTGGTGGAATCGCCGGCCACCACCCCCGAGTACACCTCCACCGGCGAGCCCGCCGCCACGATCGTGCTCGACGCGACCCCGGCCGAGCGGGTCGCGGGGGCCGACGCGGTCACCGGGGCCCGGCGGCTGTTCATGGCGGGCGTGGCGGCCCAGGCGAGCGGCGTGCTGGCGGGCGCGCTGGAGCTGACCACCGACTACATCAGGACGAGGAAGCAGTTCGGCCGGGCGCTGGCCGAGTTCCAGGCCGTGACGATGCAGATCGCCGACGTCTACATCGCCGCGCGGGCCCTGGACGTGGCCATGTGGTCGGCGGCCTGGCGCCTGGCCGAGGACCTGCCGGCCGACGAGGACCTGGCGCTGGCCGCGTACCACGTCAGCGAGGCGTGCAGGGCCCTCTACACCTGCCAGCACCTGCACGGCGGCCTCGGGCTGGACGTCACGTACCCGCTGCACCGCTATTTCGCGCAGGCCAAGCACCTGTCCCACCTGCTCGGCGGCGCCGACGCCCAGCTCGACCTGATCGGAGCGCTCCTCTGATGCTGATCGACCTGACCCCAGCCCAGCGCGCCCTGCGCGACGAGCTGCGCGAGTACTTCCAGGGCTGCCTCACCGACGAGGACCGCAGGAAGATCGCCGAAGATCCGTTCGGCGGGGCGTACATGGAGCACTGCCGCCGGCTCGGCCGCGACGGCAAGCTCGGCCTCGGCTGGCCCAAGGAGTACGGGGGAGGCGGCTACGGCCCCCTGGAGCAGCAGATCTTCGCCAACGAGATCGCCCGGGCGGGCGTCCCGTATCCGATCATCACGGTGCAGACCGTGGGGCCCACGCTCATGCAGTACGGCACCCAGGAGCAGAAGGACCTCTTCCTGCCCCGCATCCTCGCCGGCGAGTGCCACTTCGCCATCGGCTACAGCGAGCCCGAGGCCGGCACCGACCTGGCCTCCCTGCGCACCACGGCGGTGCTCGACGGCGACCACTACGTCGTCAACGGCCAGAAGGTCTTCACCAGCGGCGCGCACTACGCCCAGTACATCTGGCTGGCCGCCCGCACGAACCCCGAGGCCAAGAAGCACAAAGGCATCACCATGATGATCGCCTCCACGGACGACCCCGGCTTCTCGTGGACGCCGATCGTCACCATGGACGGCCGCCACCACACGAACGCGACCTACTACAGCGACGTACGCGTGCCCGTGGACATGGTGGTCGGCGAGGTGGACCGGGGCTGGGACCTGATCGTCAACCAGCTCAACCACGAACGCGTCACCCTCGGCCCGGCCGGCAACCTCGGTCAGACCTACGACCGCTTCCTCGCCTGGGCCCGCCGCACCGGGGTGGCGGACCATCCGGACGTACGGCGGGCGCTGGCCAGGGTGTGGGGCTTCTTCCGCACCAACGAGCTCCTGAACTGGCAGGTCGCCGCGAACATGGACCTCGGCTGGCTCGGCGCCCCCGACGCGTCGGCCACCAAGATCTACGGCTCCGAGCGCATGCAGGAGGTCGGCAGGATCGTCGGCGACATCCTGGCCAGGTACGGGGACCCGTCGGATCCGGAGACGGCCGAGCTGCTCGAACGCACCGATCACGGGGTGAAGGGGGCGGTGGTGCTGACGTTCGGCGGCGGGGTGAACGAGGTGCAGCGGGAGCTGATCGCCATGCTCGGCCTGAACCTGCCGAGGCCGCCGCGATGACCCCCCAGCTGAACGACGAGGAGCTGCACGAGCTCGCGGGCAAGCAGGCGGCACTGGGGGAGGTACGCGGGACCCCGGCGCAGGATCCGGTGAACGGCCCCATGATCCGGCACTGGCTGGACGCCATGGGCGACGAGAACCCGGCGTACCTGGAGAAGGGGGTCGCCCCGCCCGCGATGGCCCAGGTGTGGACGATGCCGGGCGTGCGCCGGTCGGCGAAGGACCGTTCGCCGGTGGACGACATGATCGCCGCGCTCGACGCGAGCGGCTACACGGGCGTGGTGGCGACGAACTGCGAGCAGACCTACCACCGGTACGCGCGGGTCGGTGAGCGGCTCACGCCGGCTACCCGGTTCTCGGACCTGGCCGGGCCCAAGCGGACGGCGCTGGGGGTGGGCTTCTTCGCCACCTGGAAGGTCACCTGGTACGCCGAGGACGACGAGCCGGTCGCGGAAATGCTCTTCCGAGTCCTGAAATTTCGCCCACGCACCAAGGCGGCCCCCGCCGCCGACCGGCCGGCGTACCCGCTCCAACCGGCGATCAACCAGGACACCGCGTTCTTCTGGGAAGGCGTACGGCAGGGGGAGCTGCGCGTCCAGACCTGCGCCGACTGCGGCCATCACCGCCACCCGCCCGGCCCCCTGTGCCCGCAGTGCCGCTCGGCCAACAGCTCCCACCTGGTCGCGAGCGGCCTCGGAACCCTCTACAGCTACGTCGTGCACCACCACCCGCCGGTGCCGGGCCGGGAGACGCCGTTCGTGGTCGGCGTGGTGGAGCTGCCCGAGGGGGTGCGGATCGTCGGCAACGTCGTGGACTGCCCGATCGAGGAGGTGGCCGTCGGCATGCCGTTGCGCGTGACGTACCGGCCGATGGACGACCAGCTCATCCTCCCGATGTGGGCGCCGAGGGAGGAGGCGTGATGGGCACCGCGATCGGGTCCGCGCTGCCGGAGCTGGCCATCGAGCTCACCCCCACCTTCGTCGTCTCCACGGCCCTGGCCACCATGGACTTCACGCCGGTGCACCATGACGTGGACAAGGCCCGCGCCCAGGGTTCCAAGGACATCTTCCTCAACATCCTGACCACCATGGGCCTGGTCGAGCGCTACGTCACCGACTGGGCCGGACCTGAGGCCGTCATCGAGCGAGTCGCCGTCAAGCTGGGCGTCCCGGCGTACGCGGGGGACCGGCTGTGCTTCAACGGGACGGTCGTGTCGCGCGAGGACGGCCGGTTCACGGTCGAGGTACGCGGCAAGGTGAGCCTGGGCGACCACGCCACAGGGACCGTCACCTTCGCCCTGGCCGAGGAGGGGAAGCCGTGTTGAGCGGGCGTACAGCCGTCGCGGGCATCGGTGCCACCGAATTCAGCAAGAAGTCGGGGCGTTCGGAGCTGCGGCTGGCCGCGGAGGCCGTACTGGCGGCCCTGGACGACGCCGGGATCTCACCCGGCGACGTGGACGGCATGGTGACCTACACCCAGGACTCCAACCAGGAGATCGCCGTCGCCAGGGAGGCGGGGATCGGGGACCTGACGTTCTTCTCGCGGGTCGAGTACGGCGGCGGCGCGGCCTGCGGGACGGTGGCGCACGCGGCCATGGCCGTGGCCACGGGGATGGCGCGGACGGTCGTCTGCTACCGCGCGTTCAACGAACGTTCGGGCCGCCGCTTCGGCCAGCCGAACAGCCGCCTGACCGGCGAGCCCACCTCCCAGGGGCTGGAGATGAGCTGGCACGTGCCGTACGGGCTGATGACGCCGGCGGCATGGGTGGCGATGTTCGCCCGCCGGTACATGCATACGTACGGCGCGACCTCGGAGGACTTCGGCCGGGTGGCGGTGGCCATGCGCCGCCACGCCGCCACCAACCCCGCCGCCTGGTTCTACCGGCGCCCCATCACGCTGGAGGAGCACCAGGCGTCCAGATGGATCGTCGAGCCGCTG
Source organism: Nonomuraea sp. JJY05 (assembly GCF_043496855.1). Taxonomy (NCBI): domain Bacteria; kingdom Bacillati; phylum Actinomycetota; class Actinomycetes; order Streptosporangiales; family Streptosporangiaceae; genus Nonomuraea; species Nonomuraea sp. JJY05. The sequence goes on along the minus strand of NZ_JBIEIS010000053.1, from coordinate 5,432 downwards.
CACCTGCTCGACTGCTGCCAGGAGAGTGACGGCGGCGTGGCCCTGGTGGTCACCTCGGCCGAACGTGCCCGAGACCTCCGCCGATCACCCGCCCTGATCACGGCCGCGGCCCAGGGCGCGGGTTCGGGCCAGATGATGATGACCAGCTACTACCGCGACGACATGACCGGCCTCCCCGAGATCGCCGTGGTCGCCCGCCAGCTCTGGGACATGTCCGGTTTAACGCCCAAAGACATCCAGACTGCCATCCTGTACGACCACTTCACCCCGTTCGTCCTGGCCCAACTGGAAGAACTCGGCTTCTGCGCCCGCGGCGAGGCCCCGGACTTCCTCCGCGACGGCACCATCGAGCTGGACGGCCGCCTGCCCGTGAACCCCCATGGAGGCCAGCTGGGGGAGGCCTACATCCACGGCATGAACGGCATCGCGGAAGCCGTCCGCCAGATCCGCGGCACCGCCGCCAACCAACTTCCAGCCGTCCGGAACGTCCTGGTAACCGCAGGAACCGGCGTACCCACCAGCGGCCTGATCCTCTCCTCCGACGCGTAGGCGTGTAGGTGGGCCGGGGCTCACCCACCCGTTGACCGGCGAAGCGGTGGGCCGACTGACGCCCACCCCGGACCGGCTTGCCGCGGGGCTGCCGCTGCCCGACGGGACAACGCCGAACCCACGCCCGATCGCCGGGACCGGCAGGCGCCGACCAGTTCCAGACAGGCCGCAGTCGGCGGTTGGGTGCGGACCTCGTTCGGGCGGCCTGGCAACGCTGGGAAGCAACAGCCATTGGCCCAGAGAATGATCTTCGTGGGATGGTCGCGCCTGCGACGGGCGAGGGCATCGTGACGGCCGTATCGTCGTGCCCCGAGCAGGATCGGTGATGACGAGTCGTGGGACGATCTCGTGCGGATGGAGCACCAGGGCGAGCGTCGCTGAGCTGGTTGTTCAGTGGTCGGTGATCAGGGCGTCCAAGGCGGCGGCTTTGTCGGTTTCGGTGGGCAGGGCGTAGCGGCGGGTGGTGTCCAACGAGCCGTGGCCGAGCAGTTCGGCGACCAGGACGGGGTCTGTGCCGTCGCGGATGAGCTGGGTGGCGAAGGTGTGGCGCAGGACGTGCGGGCTGAAGGGCTCGGCGGGGTCGTCATTGAGGCCGACGGCGTCACCGAAGCCGGTGATGATGTCGCGGGCGGCGCGGTCGCTGAGGCGGCCGCCGCGATGGTTGAGGAACAGCGCGGCGTGGGTGTCGGCCCCCTTCCAATCGGCGCGAGTTGTCAGCCAGTCGCTCACGGCCTGGCGCAGGTCGGCGTGGACGGGCAGCAGGCGGATCTTGCCGCCATCGCGGCCTTTGCCGCGGATGCGGAGTTCGCCCTTGCGGGCTGAGAGGCGTACGTCGGCGAGGTCCAGGCCGACGACTTCGGAGATGCGCAGGCCGGCGTAGTAGGGCAGCAGGGCGATGGCCTTGTCGCGCGGGGAGGCGGTGAGCTGGACGTGGCGGATGTAGCGGCGGGTGCGCTGGGTATCCAGGGAACGGGGGGCGGTGCGGCGGGTGTCGCGTTCGCGGCGGGTCTGGGGTATGCCGAGGCCGCGGCGGGCGTAGAAGTCGTCGATGGCCGACAGGTAGGTGTCGATGGTGTTGGGGGCGCGGCGGCCGTTTTTGAGGTGGCGCCGGAAGTCGCGTACCGCGCCGGTGGCCGCGATGGGGTCGCTGAGCGGGTCGCCGTCCAGGGCGCCGGCGCCGGCGTCGGCCTGGACGGCCAGCCAGGCCAGGTAGCCGCGCAGCCGGGAGGCGTACTTGGTCCTGGTGGAGTCGGCCAGCGGGGCGCGCTCGAGTGCGCCGGTGTAGTCGGCCAGGACGGCGGCGTGGGGGACGGGGAGCGGTACGGCCCGCGACCGGCTTACGTTTCCGGAAGCCGCTCCGGCCGGCTGCGGGATCTCTGAGGATGTGTTTCCGGAAGCCACCCGCTCAGTCTACTTCCGGAATTACCGAATTCCGGAAGTCCTGAGGTAGGATGGAGACACCGAGGACTTTTCGAGCGTTGGCAGCCAGGTCGGCGTCGCCCCCGGCGAACCACCACCGGCCCCTTTCGGAGGGGCCCGGACAGGTCAGGCGACCATGACGCCGGCATTTCCTTCGCAAATCACGCCGCTCAGCCCTGTCTCGTCGGCGATCCCTCGGGTCGATTCCGGGCTACGGCTCAGTCTCCACCCGGTGCTGGATCGGCGAGCCGTGGTGGACGGGGCCTGGTGGCCTTACTCTAGCGACGCGGCCACCGAGCTGCCCGGTCTCATCGCCGCCGTCGACCAGCGGCTGGGGCGGACCACGCTGATGGTCGGCGTGTCCCGGGACGCGTGGCAGCGCATCCCGAGTCGGATCCCGGCACGCGGGCGGCAGGTCCGCATCGGCTGGTTCCGCCACGCCGACCCTCACGTGGTCGTTCTCTTCTTCGCCGCCGCGGAGCCGGTCGCCCTGCTGGTCATCCCGCCGGATACGGCCGCCGGCCCCGCCGGAGCCACGCTCAAGCTCACCGCCCACGACACTGCCGACTTGACTACCGATGACATCCTCATCCACGCGCGCCTGCCGCCCGAGCCCGTCGCGCCTGTGTGCGTGATTGCCGCCGACAGCTTGGCCCGCTGGGAGAACGAGGGCGGGTCGGTCGCCGGCCAGGAGGCACCCTCCTCCAGTCCACGGCCGTCAGGGCCGGCGTGACCCGGCCCTGCCGACCGGATCGAGCGGTTCAAGCATCGCCCGTTCTGACGGCAGACCGGCTTTCCGGCCGGCAGGCATCTCATCCCGTTTCAGCTTCTCCAGTGAGGAGACATTCCATGACCGTCATCGACACCGCCCCGCTCGGCGTGGCTGACCGATCGAGGCCCACCACCGTCCACCTGTCCGGCGACATCGACATCTTCACCAGTGCAGCGCTTCGCCGGCAGCTCATGGCCACGCTGCGCTACAGCACGAGCCTGCTCATCCTCGACCTGTCCGAGGTCACGTTCTGCGACGCCGGTGGTCTGGGCGTCCTGGTCGGCATTCAGCGCCGCGCCCGGCAGATGGGCATCACCGTGGCCCTGACCGCGCCCCGCCCGTTCATGTCCCGGCTGCTGCACATCACCGGTCTGGAGCGCGGCCTGCCCATGGTGGCGTGATCGTATGCCCACCCAGGGTTCTCAGGCTCCGGCCCCGGCACACGACGGGCGATCTCGTACCCGTACGCCCAGCAGCGCCTCTGCGCCCATGCCGGGCAGGTGGCACTGACGGCCGCGATCGTCATCGCGGCGTTCATCGCGCCGCCGTCGACGCTGAAGGCGAGCGGCTCCTGGCGTTGCCGGTCAAGCCGGACAAGCCGATGCAGTTCATCGCCACCGACGACATCGGGGTCTTCGCCGCCGACGCGTTCGACGACGCCGGTACGTTCATCGGCCGGCAGATCGAACTCGCCGGAGACGAGCTCCCCTTTCCCGAGGTCGCCGAGATCTACGAGCGCGTCACCGGCATCCCGGCCCTCCGCCGACAGCATCCGGAACTGCTGACGTCCGAGCAGTTCCTCGCCCGGCGTCTACGTACGGACTGGCCCCTTCGGCGCCCTGACTCAGTCGATGACGGCAGTGGCCTCGACTTCGACCAGCAGGTCGGGTTCCCCCAGCGCGGCAACGCCCAGCAGCGTGATCGGCTTGACCGGGTCGACCCCCAGCTTCGCCGCCGCCCGAGCGACCCCCTCGCCCAGCAGCGGCATCCTGTCGGGTGTCCAGTCGACGACGTAGACCGTCAGCACCGGCCGGCCGGCCCTCGGCATCGCGGGCCACCTGGCCCGCCAGGAACCCAAGACTTCCGGCGGGCGTGAGAGACCGGTCGGCGAGCTCCAGCTGCGCAGGGTCGCCGAGATCGCCGGCATGCAAGGTCTTCGCCTGTCGGCAAGTCGGCGGCTTCGGAGCCAGCTCGAGAGATGCAGCTCCGTCATGCCGTGTTGGAGGCGGAACGTCATGCCGCGTTGGAGGCGGAACCAGGTCTCGTCGTAGAAGTACATCCATGTCGGCTCGTCGCCGGCCGCCCTGTTCACGGCGGCCGGCGGATGGGTGTTGAGCGGACTTACTGGGCGGCCAGCTGAGCGATCTGTTCGGCGCTCAGCACGCCGTCGTACGTGCGGACGTCGTCCACGATCCCCGGCCAGTAGCCGGTGAAGGCGCCGGCCGCCTTGGTCCGTCCGAGCTGGAGCGGGCCGGTGGCGTTCCATGCGCTGACGTGGTCGGTGATGGTCGTGGCCTGCAGCTGGCCGTTGACGTAGATGCGCAGCTCACCGGCGAGCGGGTCGTACACGCCGGCCACGTGCGCCCACTCCAGCGGGGTCGGGATGGCGTCCGAGCGGGTGCGGGCGAGCGCGGCGGTGTCGCTGTCGGCGGCGGCCATGCCCAGGGTCCAGCGGCCCTGCTCCTTGTCGAAGCCGAGCTGGAAGCCGGCGGCCCGGTTGCCGGGCTGGGCCACGGCCGCGGTGTCGCGAGTGGGCAGGTAGTCGAGCTGTGTCCAGGCGGCCACGGTGAACCCCGTCCTGGTGTTGACCGCGGGCCCGCCGGCCTGGGCGTAGCCGTTGACTCCGTCGAGCGCGAGCGCGCCGTCCAGCCAGCCGGCCGTCCACGAGGCCCCGCCGGACAGGGTCGCGGGCGTCCCCCTGCCCGACGAGTCGGCGGCCGACAGGCCGGACTCCTCGTCCAACGTCCAGTGGCCGACCAGCCTGGCAGCGCTGTTGACCAGGTCGGCGAGCTCATCGGCGAACATGGCGCGGCCGTAGACGCGGACCTCGTCGAGGTCGCCCGCCCAGTGGTCCGCCGCCGCGCCGTTGACCTTGCCGCGGCCGATGGTGAGGGGTCCGGCCGCGTTCCACGGTGAGGTGGCGGCGACCGTGGATTCGAGCCTGCCGTTGACGTAGAGGGAGACCTGGCGCGCGGCGGAGTCGTAGACGCCGGCCAGGTGGGTCCACTCGTTCAACCGGGGCGCGGCCTCGGACAGGGCGCGCACGGTCGTCGCGTTGTCGGCGTCCGTGCCCGCCAGCACCAGCGCCCACCGGTCGTTGGTCTTGCTGTACTGCAGCGAGACCGCGCCGGTCCTGCCGCCTTCCTGGGTGAGCACGGTGGCGGTGGCGGCGTTGCCGGTCAGGCGGGCCCAGGCGGTGACGGTGAAGTTGCGGCCGGTGTCCGTGACGGGGCCGGAGGTCTGCGCGTAGGCGTTGGCCAGTTTCAGCCCCGCGCCGGTCTTGCCGGTGGTCCACGACGTCCCGTACAGGGTGGCGGGATGCGCGCCGGTGGCGTCGGCGGTCACGCCACCCTGGCCCTCGTTCATGGCCCAGTGGCCGTTCGGGCCCTTGCCGCTGTTGACGTTGAAGACGTAGGTGCGGATCGGGCCGAGCTGGCCCGCGCGGTCCTTGCTGCGTACCGACAGCACGTTG